>JBIKYI010000481.1:0-3170 GCA_044355355.1 Limnothrix sp.
GAATCCCAAGGAAGTCGAAGGGGATTTAGTTCCCTATCTCGTCGATTTAACCAAAGGTGGTGCAGACTATACCTTTGAATGCATCGGCAATGTCAACGTCATGCGCCAAGCCCTCGAATGTTGCCATAAAGGCTGGGGCGTTTCCACCATCATCGGCGTTGCCGGAGCCGGACAGGAAATTAGCACCAGACCCTTTCAATTAGTCACTGGACGCGTCTGGAAAGGAACCGCTTTTGGTGGCGCAAGGGGTCGCACCGACGTACCAAAAATTGTGGATTGGTACATGAATGGCAAGATCAACATCGATGATTTGATCACCCACACCATGCCCATCGAACGAATTAATGATGCCTTTGACCTCATGCATAAAGGTGAATCCATCCGCAGTGTTGTCACCTTTTAATTAACTTCTGCCCTATGACAACCAAGGGGCGATCGCCAAAATTCAGCAATAAGGAATTAGCCCATGATTATGACTGTTTACCTGTTGGTAATGGTCTTGTTTCCTTCACATATCCATTGTTGTCAATAAATTTGGCGATCGCCTCTCTCGGCAAAACTTTTCTCTTATATTTTTCTTCTTTTGTGAGATCCTTGCCAAGACCAAGACCAAAAAGAGTCTTGAGATCTCGTTGTTGCAATTTTCCATCCAGATAGCAATTCGCAAACTGTTGATAAGCGTCAAACATCTCAGGATTATCAATCGAGCCAAATTGTTTTTTCTGAAATGCTTCAGCAATCACAGGAATATTTTTTAAAGAAGGATAATTCTGATATTGATCTTGGCTCGGCAGCGCATAATCCAAGCGCAAACAACGTTGAGCATTCTCCTCATTTTCTTGTCGAATAATTTGCCAAGCAATATCTGCCGTAACATCATTCGGCGCAGGGATAAAGAGATCCGGCAAGCGAGTTGCCCACTGAAGAGCACCCCAGTTTTTCACTTGCTTATAGGTATAAGGTTCGATGTATTCCCCTGTACCAATAGATAGAACAGCAAAATCATCGAGATTAAAGTCTAACCTTTCTCCCTCGACATCACGATAAGGCAGGTATAACGCATGGGAAATACCTAGTAAAGTCGGATTATTAACAGCAACGCCACCATCAATAAATGGCACGATTTCTTCCTTGCCATCTGAAAGTTTATAAGTCAATTCATAGGGTGGAAAAAATGTTGGTGCAGCGGAGGAACAAACACAAATTTGCCAAACGGGAATATCGTCATAAGGCGCTTTATCTGTTTTGGGATTATTGTTGCAAAACCAAGTGATGCGACGTTCTGATAAATTATATGCCGGAATCAGCAACACTGGCAGACCTGTTCTTTTGTTTTGAGATGCAGACTCAGGTAAAATTTCACCAATTTTTTGTTCGCCAAATACCCTTCTTAAAACTTCCCCTAGACCTGTCTGATTGTCATATAAAATGTCCGATGCAATGAAGGGAATGTTGCGACTGAGAAAGCGAAAATTGCGCTGAAAACGTTTACTTTTAGGAAAAATTTTATCGCCTTCATTTTTATACAAATCAAGCAATTCTTGAGCCGTTTTTCCTAGGGCAATACCTGCAGCAAGGAGTGAACCGGTTGATGTTCCCGTCACTAAATCAAAGTATTCATGGAGGGCACAACCATATTTTTCTCGAATTTTCTTTTCTACTTCGATAAGGATTTGCGCTGTCATCACGCCCCGAAAACCACCACCATCTAGTGCCAAGATTTTGTATGGATTTTGGTTTGAAGTAGTCATCTTTTTACCCTGCAATCATTATTTTTGTGAAACAAGTATCTGTTTTTAGTTTGCCTCTTTTGCTGGGCGAGAGAAAACAGATGTTCACACTAAGGCTAGATGTTTCCGAAGGAATCGAGCGATCAAATTATCAAAAGTTCATTTTTGGCGAGCACAGTTAGGTCTTGCTTCTGGATTGTCATTGCCTGGTGGAGCGGGGAAAATCTCGATGCTAGGGGATTCCGTCACCATTTATCTTTGCGATAATGGGTATCTTGTTCTTGCTATTTTTCTTAATATTTGGCGATTTGGCGATCGCCATCACCATTCATTATGGCTCAATTAATCGTTACCAAGGAAATGCTCTGCTTTGGGGGCAAGGTGAAATATTGCCAACACCTGTCGAAAAGTTGTGGCGTGGAGATGAATTTTAGTGTGTTTATGCCGCCGCAAGCGACGTTGCATCCAGTGCCAGCGCTGTACTATCTATCGGGGTTGACCTGCACGGAGGACAACTTTATGGCAAAGGCGGGGGCGCAAAAGTATGCGGCGGAGCATGGTCTTATGTTGATTGTCCCGGATACAAGTCCTCGCAATACGGGGATTCCGGATGAGGATAAGGATTGGGATCTGGGGAGTGGGGCAGGGTTCTATGTGGATGCCACGCAACAGCCCTGGGCACAGCATTATCAAATGTATCGCTATGTCACCTTTGAGTTACCGCAACTGATTGAGGAGAATTTCCCCGTGACTCGAAAGCGGGGGATTTTTGGGCATTCCATGGGGGGACATGGGGCGCTGATCTGTGCTTTACGTAAGCCGAGTTTTTATCATTCTGTGTCTGCCTTTGCGCCGATTGTTGCACCGATGCAATGTCCTTGGGGGGAAAAGGCGTTCACGGCTTATTTAGGGGCGGATCAAAGTCGCTGGCAGCAGTATGATGCGACGGAATTAATTCAAAAACAGCAGTTTAACGGCAAAATTTTAATCGATCAGGGTAAGGCGGATATTTTCCTGGAACAGCAGCTCTTAACGGAAAAATTTGCGATCGCCTGTGAAAAAGTGGGGCAATCCCTGCGACTGCGGTATCACGAAGGCTATGACCATAGTTACTTCTTTATCGCGACCTTTATGGCGGATCACCTGGCTCACCATGCCAAATTACTCCACTAGAACTATTTACATACCCGTTCTAAACGTTCTAAAAAATAACCTTCATAATCGAAAAATCGTCTTCTAGTTTGCCGTGATGGAGGCGATCGCCCAGGGTTGCCACCAAACTATCAAGCTCCAAGATCCCCGACGCATCCTGCCCTAACAAATCCACAAACTTATCCCGCCAATTCAAGTATGAAGTGCAACAGGTTCTGATGATGACAGCAAGAATACTTCACTCGGAGTGCGATAGTCAAGCGATTTTCTTGGTCGATTATTAATTAA
>JBIKYI010000417.1:0-3516 GCA_044355355.1 Limnothrix sp.
TAAAAATTAAAATAACTAACCCACCAACAAGCGACTCTATTTGCAACTAATTTAGAAGGGGCAAATTTGTCTAATAGTAACCTCGACAAAACAGAATTAATCGGGGTCAATTTATCTAATACTTATCTCAGAGATACCAGTTTGCAGGATGCTACTTTAGACGGTGTTAATCTCGCCAATTCATCCCTGATTAATACCACTATTCGAGAGTCGGATTTGGGAATTATCTCCCTCAGCAATCTCAGTTTACAAGCAGCAGATTTTAGTGATCAAAATTTACGCGGCATTGATTTAAGTGGTTCAGATTTACGCTACAGTGATTTTCAAGATGCCAATCTGCGGGAAGCAAACTTATCAAATACTCGATTGATTCATGCTGATTTTAAAAAAGCAGATTTAAGGGGAGCAAATCTTACTGGAGCCGATTTAACAGGGGCGGATTTACGGAATGTTGATCTGCGGGAAGCACTGTTAGTAGACGCAAAATTAGAGGGGGTAAATTTCCGTTATTCACGTCTAGATGAAGCGTTTTTAAAATCCTTAGAAACGGGCGATGTGACTCAATTTTGTGGGGTCACGTTACCAGATGGCACGGTTATGGTTTGTCCTATAATTCCCGAAGCAGAATAGCTCAGCAAATTACTATTTTTTTGATAGTTTTTGATCGTTTACTTTAATCTCCCAAATTAATGTAAAGAAACCAAAAAACAATCCCAGAGATGTGTATAAAGTTTCCCTGGGATTATTAATTAGAATGGATCAAGATTGATGCAATACTGATTTACTGAGTTCAAACTTTTTCGCTCGGTTCATCCTTTCCGGTAATTTCAGTGACGGTTGTTTCAATTTTTGGCGAACTGACCGTTGTTGGTGCTTCGGTGGGTGATTCTTCTTTGGTCTCTGATTTGGCGATCGCCGGAGCTGCGGGAAAAGCGGGAAGCGCTGGCGGATCAGCTTTGATATCAAGTTGAGCCTTAGCGAGTTCAACCGAAGAACCTAGCGAAAAACCAACGGAATTTTGCAGAGAAGCAAAGGCTGTCCCCACAACATTTTGACGTTGACTTTCATCTAGCTCCGCATACCAAGTCTTAATATTTTTATTCGCCTGCTGCACATAGTTCGCTCCCCAAAAGAAAACAAGGAAAACAGAACAGAACAGTAGCCACAAAAATAATGTTGTCTCACGGAGAATGTCCCAAGTAAGGGCGATCGCCCGACCGTAAGTCTGACGAGTCTCAGAAGAGAACAGCAGGGCAATGACTGTCGAGAATTTTTGCTTGAGCTTATCCATGGATCATCTTTAATTAAAGAGCTGAATTTTTCAATATGACTTCAATGTGAAGGTGACCATGAAACAGGTCAACCAATCAATCGGTTTCCATATCTTAGCTCACTTGTTTAACGAAACAAGATTCTGTGTGCAATGGTAACAAGGTTGTAAGAAATGTGAAATCATCATCGAAATCAAATCAAATTAAAACCAATCAAAACTAATCAATCAAAACAAAATTAGAAGATTAGCTTATGTCCAGTCACCATTTTATCTCGGTCAAGAGATGACATAAACACAGCGAGACAACAGGCGATCGACACAGAATCACTCACCGTGAATCACAGCAAAAAACAATTAACCAAACAAATTTTTTAAGCGATTACGCATCCAAATTACAGGATTAGAATCATCCTCCGCCTCTGGAATAAGACCTTTTTCCCGTAACTCTTTTTGCCTAGCCGCTAACTCCTGTTGATGTTTTTCTAATTCCTGAATAATGCGATCCTGAAGCTGACTCTCAGATTGTAAAAGATGCTTAAAACCTCGATTATGTAATACAAAAAAGACTGATGGCTCCAACACCCGCACACTTGCTGTACGCGGAATACCCAACATCAAAGATAATTCCCCAAAAAATGAGCCAGTACTCAAAACAGCTAAACGCTTCTCTAATTTTTCCGCTAGGACTTCTACACTACCAGCCAAAATAATATAAAAAGAATTACCCGCATCCCCCTCATGAAATAAATATTCCGAATTATTGAAATTTTGACGATAACCTGCTTCAATTAACTTCCTAATATCTAAGTCATTAAAATCCTGAAAATAAGGCACTTTCCGGAGCATTTCTTTGGTGGAAATTTCTCGTTTACTTTCTATTAAATACCGCTGAATTTCTGCTGGTGGATCTTGATATAAACCTAATTCTTGGGATGGGAAATTTATTTCTATACCCCGACGTATTAGATAGTATTCCAAATTGAAATTGAGTGAATTAACGACAATTCCTTGGTTTTTAATCGAATCAATCCACACATGTAATTCAAATTCAGAGTACGTATTAGAAATATTTTTGAATACCAGCTTTGGTGGTGGCTCGTCAAAGACCAATGGTTCTAAGTTTGCCACCGTCATTACCGTTTCTGTAAACACCAATAAATCAGTATAGGGTTTGACCCTTAGGGATAATTTAATGCGATTGGGTTCATCATCATAGCTCCAATTGAGGATAGGCTCAGATAATAAATGACTATTTGGAACAATAATATTGCCACCATCTTTTGTTTTAATCGTTGTGTAGAGTAAGGCGATTTTTGTGACTGTTCCTTGCTGATTCGTGAAAAGCTGTCTTGCGCCAAATTGAATAAAGTCATTCACTTTAATTTGGCGATTGATCAAAATAATAATGCCGCTAGAGAATTCTCTGACAGTACTTTGTAAACCAAAACCAATACCAATACCCAGACCACCACCAATGAATTTTAGGGAATCGAAATTATAGCCCACAGATTGAAATAAAATAAAAAAGAGACATGTCCCTAAAAAATAGCTAATAATTGTGGCAATTGATTCCTTTGTTGCTTCGTCAATATTAGAGTTCTTGGAGAACAGAAAAAATAATATTTTCTTGCTACATTTAATAAAAAGAAAAACGACAATAAGAATACTTGTCAGGGTGATAATGCCAGAGACAGTTACTGACCCAAGTTGGTAGGAAATGAAGTTGTTCCATAAGGGTTGAAGTGTTAGCATTAATCGATGTCAGCCCTGATTAAAATGAGAGAAGATGCAGATCAGATGATTGTCAATAATTTTTTAATATCATCTGTTGATATCTTAATGTCTTGAATTTTAAGTTATCCGATTCTAGAAATTATTGCTAGTTTTTTAATGTGAACATAATGTGAAAATTGAGTTCTTCTGTAGGAACTAATAATGGCGATCGCCCGATGGGGATTTGCTCGTCAAGCCGATAATATCCTCCGGGATTACCTCGATTCTATCTTTAAGTGGCACTTTCATGATACTTCGATCACTAAGATTACAAGGATTGTAGACTTAATGAATTTTTTAAACTGAGATGGTAGTGTAAGACAAAGTTGCCCTATAGTAAAATTGATTCACAAAAATCCATTAACAGCTTGTTTTGGGGCTGTATCTACGGCATTAAATCATGAAAGTATTGTACTGTTTTAATCCAGATTGTGATGTGCCAGAAAATCCAGCAGATAATCATTTTTGCT
>JBIKYI010000189.1:0-6004 GCA_044355355.1 Limnothrix sp.
TGTCGGAAAAAAGTTTGATTGAGGATTTAGGCGGGATGCCCCAACTGGATGAAGTGTCGCCGCAATTGTCGCTGTTGCCTGTGGAGAGTGTGCCGGAGCCAGAACCACCGAAACCGATGCATTACAGCCAAATTCCCCAGGATTTATTGCCCCTTTGGTATGCTATCTCACCGGAAGCAACCCCCTTTGAGTTGATCATTGTGCAGTCGGGGATGTCGGCAGATCGGGTCTCTGCCACGCTCTTGCAATGGGAGTTGGAGGGGCTAATTTTGCAAATGCCTGGGATGCGGTATCGCCGTTTATAGGGATTAATTCGGTGGGAAAATGGGGTGGCGATCGCCCCACGGCTAACCATAATCGATTGCGGGTGACCCTTAACCCATATAATGTATGCCGACGTTTATGGTATGACAGCACGGAATGGCAGTAATGACGAAGCAAAGAGTTGGGTTACTTTTCGGTGGCAAATCCGGTGAACATGAGGTTTCCATTGTCTCAGCTCGGGCGATCGCCAAAGCCTTCCAACTGGGCGCAAACCCCAGTAAATACCAACTAGAACCCTTTTACATCGATCAAGCAGGCATCTGGCACGACCCCATTTTTTCCCAGGGGGTTCTCGACTCCGGTAAATCCTATCAACCAGAAACGGTCGATCCCGCCCAACGGTGGCAATTTCCCGCTGAGGCTGCCAGCGTTGACGTGTGGTTTCCCATTATCCATGGTCCTAACGGCGAAGACGGAACCCTGCAAGGCTTGCTCACCCTCATGGAAAAACCCTTTGTTGGCAGCAACGTCCTCGGTTCAGCGGCAGGCATGGACAAACTCGCCATGAAAATGATTTTTGCCCAGGCGGGTCTAGACCAAGTAGATTACGTCGGCGTAATGCGCTCAGAAGTGTGGTCGAGTCCCTGCGTTTTCCCCAAGGTGTGCGACAACATCGAAACCAAACTCAATTACCCCATGTTCGTCAAACCCGCTAATTTGGGTTCCTCCGTGGGCATTAGTAAAGTCCGTAACCGTGCCGAGCTAGAGGCTGCCCTTGATCTTGCAGCGAAATATGACCGTCGGATCATCGTGGAAGTAGGGGTAAATGCCCGTGAAGTGGAATGTGCCGTATTGGGCAATGATGATCCCAAAGCTTCTGTGGTGGGTGAAATTACCTTTGACAGCGATTTCTATGATTACGAGACGAAATACACCGACGGCAGATCTGCCATGAAGATCCCAGCCGTGCTACCCAGTGCCATTGCCGAAAAGATTCAAGAGGCGGCGATCCAGGCGTTTCAGGCGTTGGATTGTGCGGGGATTGCGCGGGTGGATTTCTTTTATGTGGAAGAAACGGGGGCGGTGTTGATCAATGAGATTAATACCTTGCCTGGTTTTACCTCCCTGAGTATGTATCCGCAACTCTGGCAAAATACGGGGATTCCGTTTGATGTGTTGGTCGCTCGCCTAATTGAGTTAGCTCTAGAGGAGCGGTAAGGATTTCACTAAGCCTTTTTATTGAGCGCAGGATTAATCTTTAAATAATGCAGTGATTCGCCTGTAGTAAAGGTGTGATGGACTGGGCGAGGATGTCGGGAAAATCCGGTGGCAATTTGGGTAAGTCAGCCGCTGCGACGGTTGCGGGGTAGTCAGTGGTATTAAAAACGCTCATTAACTCCACTGTTTCAGCTTGATTTGAACTAAAGATGTAAGGAGCGATCGCCTGATTGGATGTACGAATGCGACTACTCCGCAGGATGCCATTCTCTACCTTTGCCACGGAAAAAGACAGAATTTGCTCGGCAATCATATCTTTATTAATTTCGCCTGTTTCTTCATTGAGAATATCGAGGCTCCATTCGGGTCGAAATTCGAGAATACAAACTTTGCCTGTTTCTGTTGTCGGGAAAATACTCAGGGAATAGGGATAGCCTTCATCGTTATGCCACTGTCCCAGGAAGGGGGCGATCGCCGGATTTTTTTGCTGCCAGGTTTGTCGATATTGGTTTAATGAGGGGGGGAATGCTGGCGGTTGTGGTGCTTTATCTAAACCTGCCAAGCTAAACCAGGTATCTTTCGCATTGACTAGGGCTGTTTTCAGATTAGTCAGATCCGCTGGGGTCAAGTTCGGTAAAAGTGCTTCCTGTAACCCTGGAATGGTCACCGTTGCCCGTTCAATGAGCATCACCCAATCACTTTTGCCACAGTCAACATCGCCATTACAACGGGCTGCCAGAATGGGGGCTAAGCGATAGGAAAAATTGAGTTTTTGTCCGTTAAAATCCTGTTCACAAAGCTCAAAACTCGCAAATTCTGTACTTTTTTGCCCCATGTCATCCACAATCGTGACGTAACAAGCGCGATCGCCTGCCGACATAGCTTGAATTACGCCTTGCCGAGGGGGTTCTAAGACTTCGATTTTGCTGAGTTGAGCCGTCCCCTGACCATTTTCATCAATTACATTGACCCGATAACCCACGACATTCCGTCTGCATACATTGATATCCGTCGTCACGTCAAATGGATAACCCGCATCCCCTAAAAGCGTTAATTCACAACGGCGATCGCCCATGGGGTCACTCAGTTTCATGCTTTGGACAATTCCTCGTCCACGCCCCTGATAGGCTGGTGCTTGCTCTCCAACCGCACTATCACAGGGCATCCATACACCCAACCCCAAGGCGATCGCCCACCATGCTTTACCACGTCCTAATACCATCTCCTTATCTCCCTTAAGCAACGCAACAAAATTGAATTCAGCCGCAATGGGTCTGTTTTCCCCATTGTATTGATTAACTACTGGGGGCGATCGCTGTCTTCTGTTTCGATACTTGCCATATTTTCTGTGAGCCAAGCGGCTAAATCGGCAGGTTGCTCAAAGTCGAATAATGCTTCCCCTAAATCTGCCAATTGTTCAAAGGATAGGGTTTGTACCGACTCGTCTAAATCTGTGGGCAGTTCCCCCAGTTTGCGGATGAGCATCCGTTTGATCAGCGATCGCATGTGTTCGAGTGCTTCTGCACGTCCCCTTGCTAATCCCTCGGCGAATCCCTGTTCAAATCCTTGGATGAATCCCTTGTGAAAGCCTTCTTGCACAGCATCTTGGTAACCTCTGGTTTGTTTGAGGTCGCTGACGGTAAACATAGACTCTATTTCCTCGCGGGTCAGGTTGGGAAATTTGTACAGCATGATAGTGCTGACTAATTTTATTATGGCTTGATCTGTGGGTTCCGTCTTGCCCTTGAATTGCTCGACTAAGCCACTGAGGTAACGGTTGGTGTCTCGTTCTGGGGAGATGATGAGTTGCATCAGTTGAATGCCGAGTTCATCGCTGGGTACACCGAGACAATCCTCAAGGTAGATCGCCTGAAATTGGTCTGAGTTGAGGAGGTTACGGTGTCGGTAGAGTTTTTTTGTTCGAGGTGACGGCGGGGATAGAAGACAACGGCTCGCCAATCTTCAACTTCAAGGTTTTGGGCGAGGCAGAGCATGATCTCGCTGAATAGGCGTTCGTACAAAGAATCTGGCGTTGAAGCTTTAAAACAGGCAATCTCTCATCCCGTCGCAGCGATTATTATTGCTGGTGTACAGGGATTTATGGAAGCCGAATAAGTGCCCCAAGATAATTGTTCATTTCTATTGATAACCCCTCGGATATCTAAAGGCGATCGCCCAATCAGATACAGATCACACAAAGATGTATAAAAAGATCTCAGTTTCAAGGGTTGGGGCGATCACACTTTTAACAATGTGTATTGATATAGTCTATGCAATCTCGAAATCCTGGCTGTCCAACATCAAGACCAAATCTGTCAATTTTTTCACCTAATTCTTTTCTAATTTCCTTCTTGGATCTGCCATTAAATTCCACTCTTGACTCATTCCTTTTGCCTAGTTTTATATGGTCAAAATGAATGTGCCACCCACTACCAACACCCGCATCAAACCTGAGTAACTGCGTCACCTTCTGGATCGGTGCATTGGTACTTTGTGAAACTTCCAATCCAGGGGATTTCACTGTACGGTGATGGAGTGCATTCCCTCCCATCCTGTCAGCTTCCTGCTCTAGCCTTGCATCATCATTGATTTGGACACCTGACGTTGACACCGTTGGTTTTACCCTGCCCTGCATCTGCTGAACAACATGCCAAGCTTCATGGGGTAGATGTTCCTCTTGCCCTGGAGCTAAATGAATTTCTGATCCCTGGGCATAGGCATGAGACTGCAATTGGGCAGGTTTATCAGAATTACGATGGACTTTTACATGATCCAAAGACATGCCACTCAGGGTTTCTATTCCTGTTTTTAAATTATCCGGCAAACCCGTGTTGTTTTCTTTCTTTTGAATTAGCTGTTGTTGAGCCGCATGGTTATCTGCCATCGTCTGTAGTGGAACTGGGGAGGTGGGGAGTTTAAACAAGCCATTGCCATTCTCTGCAATACCTCTAGTAAGGTCGTAAGTTAAACCTGTTTTAGCTTGCAAACTCTTAGTACTGCTCTGAGTTGGAGTTTCAATCATGGGTGCAAAGGGACGGGGTTTGAATTGTCCAGATGTTATGGCAATACTTTGGGATTTTTTCTTTCTTTGTGGTGCGGAGAAGTTTTTGCCCATGGGTCGTCTCTATTGATATGTGTATTGATATTTTTGCTGTCTACAAAATATTTTCTACAAATAGTTCTAGAGCTTGAAAAGATTTTGCAATAACGACTTTGGGAATAACTCAAGTCTATTTGGATGTAGATGCCAGGGCAATATTACAGCAATAGGTTGTTGGAGATTTAATTATATAGTTATTCGTCGTACATTTGTCGTGTTTACTATGATGGTTTCGTATTTTTGTAAAGTAAGCGCACAGTATACAAGGTTAGTCATAATGTACTTTTGTTTGGACTCAGCCAATTACTTGGCAATATGTAAGTAGATATTAAGTCGTCGTAATCGGGCGATCGCCAGTAGAGTCAAGGAACTAAGCTACAATACAAAGCTGATTCGTTCACCTAATTACATCGATTATGGGCAATAGCTTCGGGCATTTATTTCGCATTACTACCTATGGAGAATCCCACGGCGGCGGCGTTGGCGTGGTGATTGACGGTTGCCCACCCCTAGTCGAAATTTCCGAAGCCGAAATTCAGTACGAACTCGATCGCCGTCGTCCCGGACAGAGCCGCATCACCACCCCCCGCAACGAAGCCGACCGCTGCGAAATCATGTCCGGCATCTTCGAAGGCAAAACCACCGGAACCCCCATCTCCATCCTCGTGCGCAACCAAGACCAGCGCTCCAAGGATTACTCCGAGATGCAACAAAAATATCGCCCCTCCCACGCCGATTTTACCTACGACTCCAAATACGGCATCCGCAACTACGAAGGGGGCGGCAGATCCTCAGCCCGTGAAACCATCGGTCGGGTCGCTGCCGGGGCGATCGCCAAAAAAATCCTGCAACAATTTTCCGGCGTAGAGATTATTGGCTACGTCAAACAGATCAAAGACTGCGCCGCTACAAAAATTAACCCTGACACCGTAACCCTCGAACAAGTTGAAAGCAACATCGTCCGTTGCCCCGATCAAGAAGCTGCCGAAAAAATGATCGCCCTCATCGACGAAGTGCGTAAAGACAAAAACTCCATCGGTGGCATCGTTGAATGCGTCGTCCGTAACGTCCCCAAAGGGTTAGGGATGCCCGTTTTCGACAAACTCGAAGCCGACCTCGCCAAAGGAGCCATGTCCCTCCCCGCCAGCAAAGGTTTTGAAATTGGTTCAGGATTTGCCGGAACACTCCTGACAGGACATGAACATAATGATGAATTTACAATTGACGAACAGGGTGAAATTCGCACAAAAACCAATCGCTCCGGTGGAATTCAAGGCGGAATCTCTAACGGAGAGAATATAATCCTAAGGGTAGCCTTTAAACCAACCGCTACCATTGGAAAGGAACAGGAAACCACGACTAGGGATGGTGAAGTAACAATCCTTGCGGCGAAGGGAAGACATGACCCCTGTGTGTTGCCCC
>JBIKYI010000190.1:0-6003 GCA_044355355.1 Limnothrix sp.
GCAGTTCTTCCGCACCAATTAATTCCGGGAACGCCTGACAAACATGACCATTGATCAGAATATCTGCGGGATTCAAGGCAAATAGTTGCACCTGCTCTGAAAAATCAACAATGCGCAAGCCCTTACCCAACAGGAGATAGGCAATATGGGGGGGGATGACGAATTTTTCAGGGAGAAAAGACATAAACAGGTGCACCCAAATCAATACTTAGGGAGCCGTAATTAAGGCAGTGGCTAAAGTCTGGAATATTGTATCGACATTTTTATCAGTTTTTGCGGAGGTTGGATATACTCCCAAGACATTATTGATCGCCCCCCGTAAAAATTGTTCAAGCTTTTGGCTGACTTCTGCCTCGATGAGGTCTGTTTTGTTCAGGGCAAGAATGATTTTGCCCCGGGGACTGGCATCGTAGAACAGTTTGATATGGTCTTGGAAATGTTGGATCGTTTCGGGTCGCGTCACATCACCGACGATTACCACGGCAACGGCTCCTTGGAGATAGGAGGGGGCGATCGCCTTAAATTTAGTTTGCCCTTCAATATCCCAAATCAGTAAATCGAGGGACTGGGATAACTCGGAGATAAAGACTGATTTCTGGGAAATCTTCACCCCCACCGTGGATAAATACTCATCGGTAAATGATCGTTCCACAAAACGACGAATTAGGCTGGTTTTGCCTACACCAAAGTCCCCCAACATACAAATTTTCTTCTTTACAGCAGCCATACTTTAATTTTCTCCGAGTTTCCCCATAATACGTTCAATTTGGACAGTCTGACTGAGCCAAGGCTGATCGGTTTGGGTGAGGTTTGTCGGTGGTGCGAGTGCTCCCTGGGTGGCGAGTTGTTCCCCGGCAACACCGAGTTCGATTAAGCCTTGCTGCACTGCTTTTGCCCTGCGTCTTGCCAGGCTGAGATTTTTGTCCTTTTCGTTGGGATGGGTATAGCCCACAATGCGGACTTGCATCTGGGGATATTGTTTTAAAAAGTCGGCAATGGCGGGGAGTTTCGTCGCCAGGTCATTGGGCTGGATCGTGGCGGATTGGTGGCTAAAGTAAAATTGCTGATCGATGGGAAAGGCTTTAGCGGTGGGGGTAAGCAGCACATTTTTGACACCGGGGATCTGGCTAAAGGCATGGCTAATTTGTTGGAGTTTGGTTTCGGTGCGCACATAGCCCGTCACGATGACCTGTTCTTCTGCAAATTTGGTGGTGAGAATAATGTCTTCGTCCTGGTTGAGTACGCTGGTGAGTCTTGTCACTTCATCGGCGATCGCCTCAGGATCACGGACGAGTTCAACGGTGACAATATCATTCTGAATTTGCCAAACGGAGGGATCCTCTAGTTGGGTGATTTGCTTGCTGGTAATGGTTTCGGCTTGATGTTTCAGTCGTTCGCTGGGTAATTTTCCCGTGAGGTGGATTTGGTGGCGATCGCCCTTTAGCCTGAGCGCCTCTGCCTGGATGGGATAAACCGCCAATTGGGGATCGACATTGAGTTCGACATTGATCCGATCATTGATCGCTTGTAAGACTTTAACTTCACGGTGATGCTGAAAACTCCAGCCACCCCAGATCAACACAGGAACGAAAATGATGGCAAACAGAGCAAAGGGGGGTTGTTGTGAGGCATTATTTGCCGTTGTCGGGCGATACTCTAACAAATTTTGCAATTCTTCATGAACACCGCCATTGATGCTCTCCGGATCGCCAGAATACTCTTGGATACTACCATCACGGTCATACTGCAAAATAATTTGACCGAGCGATCGCCTGAGCTTTTTCACATAGCCGGGATCAGTTTCCCCCTTGAGGATCGTCGCCAGATAGCAATAACCTGCCACCTCCATCATGATGTGAAAATTTTCGTATTCGATTTCCTTTAGCTCAGAAGTACTGCCATTTTCAATCACACAGGACAAAGCAAAACTCCGCATCGCCGTTAGCATTCCCGCCATCAAGTCCCCGCCTAATTCATTTTCCTTGTTGTCCTGTTGAACGGTGGAGATAATCAAGCCTGAATTTTTATGGATGAGAAAGATCGCCTTAATCTCGAAGGGCATCGCTTCCCGAAAAATCAATTCTGCTTCGGAAATCCCTTGCATTCTCGCCTGGATTTTACGGCGAATCCCCGCAGGGGTTAATGTGCTTTCGACGCGAGTGTTGATCTCCCGCACCACTTCCTGCATATATTTGGCAATGGTGTTCCCAATCACGGGATATAGGGCATCCACCATGGCATCCTGTTCAATGCGGATTTGTTGTTTGATAATGTCCCCCATGGCAGGGGCGATCGCCTCCACGAGATCATCGGGATTGTTGCGTACCTGTTGATCAATGGCACCAGGGATTAGGTTGGCGATCGCCCGAATCATCGCAATCTTATCCTCCTGGGTCTTCTCAATGATTACCTCGTCAATAATCGGGACAATCGCCTGCACAATACTCTCCTTGGACTCCGCGATCTTGCGGTTGAGCAATTCTGAGATTACCGGGAGCAATAACTTAATCACCTCTTCCGGGTCATAGATCTGATGCTCAAGTTGACGAATCTTTAACTCTAGGGGCGTGAAATCAGGCTGTCTACCACTCGCAAATACCAAATCAGCCAGCAATTCTTGCAAGATGCTAAGATCCTGATTCGCGGCATCATTACCCTGTGCATCCGTGGCGAGTGCCTTAGAAGAATGGACTATTTTGGCTAGGGCTTTTCCCTGGGGATCGGGTTTTGTCGGATCCTGGGTGAGGGGAAATTGACTGGCATCATTGCGGGGGAATTTATCCATTGGTAGAAGCTAAAGCTTTGCTCAATCTATGGGTTAGATTCATTGTTCCCTGGGGGAACTCCATAGATTTAGCGATGTTAAAGATACATGCTTAGGGATGCTGGGTTAGAACTGAATGGCAGAGGAGAAATTGTTAAAGAAAGAGATCTGAGCGGTGAGAAGTGAGAAAAAATTTGTTGCGTGATGAGATGGCAGGCGATCGCCAGGAAGATTAAGTGCAAGGACATCTTCTATCAAGAAGTTTCGTTATTCTCCAACGAAAACAGCGAAGCTAAAAATTCTAGTTAGGATTCTAGTTCTGCTTCGATCTGATCCTGTCTGCCGGGGGGGAGTTCAGCGAGAAAGCTGCCATCTCTAGTCTTGAGGGAAAATTCGAAGAGCATTTTGCCGAGTTGATCTTTGGTCAATTTGCCTTCGTTCAGTTCGCTAAAGTTGTCGTTCCAAGCTTTGGCGATCGCCTCTTTGAGTCCGTTCAGATCCTGGTCGAGGTGTTGGCGTAGGTTTTCGAGTTCACCTTTCATCGCGCCGAACTGTTGGTTGATCTCCCGCTGAAAAGTGGAGAGTTCCTGGGTAAAGCTATTCATCTCGCCATTGAGACTGAGTTCTAGTTGACCCAGTTCGCTGGCGCTGGCGGTACTGAAATATTTGAGTTTTTTCTCTAGACTTTGATTGAGGTTCGTCAATTCGTCGGTAATAGTGCCTTCGAGTTGCTGGAATTGTCCTTGCACTTGTCCTTGGAATGTGTGCAAACTATCCTCTAGTTGCTCTAGACGATCGCCACATTGACTAAAACGGTTTTCGTAGGCATCGAGTTGTTGTCCGAATAGTAATTCGCGAATTTGGTCGAGGTTATTATCCGACATAAGGCTTGTTATCAAGATGTGATTCAGATCACTAAATGAAATCTATGTTATTGCCAAATTTTACTCATAAGTCTAAGGAATTCTGTCTAAAGTGGACTTAAGGAGCGTCTCCCCAGTTAAAGGGCGATCGCCAAAGAGTTTTGTTTGAGTTTGCCGTCTTCCATCTGCACAATCCGATCTGCTACGTCGAGAATGCGGTTGTCGTGGGTTACGAGCAGAATAGTACAGCCCTGTTCTCTGGCGAGGGTTTGCATCAGGGTCACAACATCACGACCGGACTTGCTATCCAGTGCGGCGGTGGGTTCATCGGCTAGGACGAGTTTGGGACGACTCACTAGGGCACGGGCGATCGCCACCCGTTGTTTTTGTCCACCGGAAAGGTCGTCGGGATAATAATTGAGGCGATCGCCTAAACCGACATGCTCTAACATTGCTGCTGACCGATTTTGCATTTCCTTAGGGGAAATTTCGGAGTGAACTTCTAAACCCATCCGCACATTTTGTAGAGCAGTTAAGCTGTGGTGCAAATTATGCGCCTGAAAAATATAGCCGTGGTTGCGTCGCGCCGTGGTGAGTTGATTTGCCGTTGCACCCAAAAGTTCTTTGCCTAATACGTTTAAGCTACCCGACTGGGGCGATCGCAAACCACCGATCAAGGTTAACAGCGTTGTTTTGCCGGAGCCAGAAGGACCCGTCATAATCACGATTTCGCCAGCATTAATGTCGAGGTTCACATCAAATAACACTTGTTTTTTCAAAGAACCCTGCCCGAAATAATGGTCGAGATTTTTTACAGAAATAGCGATCGCCATAGGTTTGCTCCTAAATTTGCGCCTAAAACATATCAGCGGGATCAGCAGACTGGAGACGGCGGGTGGCGATCGCCCCAGAAATGGCACACATAAACACCGTTAAACTCAGCACTAAACTCGCTCTGGCAAGGGTCATGTAAATCGGTAAAGCAGTCGCACTCGCCGCCACTTTGTAGAGTCCAATCGGTAAAATTGTCCCCGGCACAAAGCCCAACAACGCCAAAATAATCGCCTCTTCAAACACCACAATCAGCAGATAACCATTGCGGTAGCCCATCGCCTTAAAGGTGGCATATTCCTTTAAATGGGCATTCACATCGGTGGATAGCACCTGATAAACGATCACCACGCCCACCACAAATGCCATCGCCGTACCCAGACCAAACACAAAGCCCACCGGACTCGCGACTCGCCAATAATTTTCTTCAAAGGTGACGTATTCTGCTTTGGTGAAAACCTGCACATCATCAGGTAAATGGGCTTTCAAGGCTGCGGCAACTTTTATTGGATCCTCACCAGCTTTGATCGTGAGTAAACCCACACTCACACTACCCGCATCCCGCTTACCGAACATGCGTAAAAAAGTTTGATCGCTCGTCATCAAGCTGCCATCTGCCCCAAAGGATGCGCCTAATTCAAATAAGCCAACAATGCTGAGGGTCTTGCTATCAGCTTCGGTCGTCACCACTTCGCCCTGATCAATGGCGGCGATCGCCTCGGCATATTCACCCCTTGCACCCCGATCAAACAGCACCGTATCGGGAATTTTTAATTTATCGAGTTGCTGATTCACGGCGGGCAAATCGAATGCTGCGTAATCGGGATCAAAGCCTACAACTTGCACCGTTGCTGTTAACTGGGTTTGGGGATTTTTCCAAGTGAGATTATTTACGTAAAGGGCGATCGCCTGCTCAACACCAGGTACATCCTGCGCTTGCAAGAGGCGACGGCGCGAAAAAGTCGATAAATTTTGTAGATTTAACGCCTTCGGACTCAGCAACACAATATCGGCACGCATCGCCCGATTCACACGGGTATTACTGTCATACAACGAAGCCTGAAACCCAAGCTGCATAAACATCAACACATCAGCAAAGGCAATTCCGGCGATCGCCACCAACAGACGACCTTTATCGTGATTGAGCTGCAACCAACCGAGGGGTGTGCGGCGTTGAATTTGGCGGAATAAATTGATCATTGGGCGATCACCATTTGTACTTGGAGATTGGTAAATTTGGCGGCTTTTTTACTGGAGGCAGCGTCCAGTGTTGCGTAAACTTCCACCACCCGCGCATCGATGTTTGCACTGGGATCGGTATTGACCACCGACTGACGCATCACCTGGGAACCAATCCGATCAACGGTTCCGACTAGATCTCCGGCGATCTCCCCACTCTTAACCCGCACTTTTTGACCAACCTTAATTTTGCGGCGTTGGTGAAGTAGAAGAGGAAAGATAGAATTGAAGAAAAAATGAACTGTCCAGAATGTCACTCCGAGCATATTCGGAAAAATGGTTTTCGTGGGGAAAAGCAGAATCATC
>JBIKYI010000191.1:0-6001 GCA_044355355.1 Limnothrix sp.
GAAATCACCACCATTAATTTGAACTTGGGCATTCGCCACAGGACTAAGGGCGACTAATGTCCCACCGATCAGACCAAAACAAATAAGTCCTTTTTGAGAATGGCGCATTTTTAACAAACTCCTGAATGTGATTTTAGGCATTTTTGAGGGTTATATAGGTGGGAAGCACCAAGATCGAAATAATTGTCTCGAATAGCAACCCTGCTATCACTACTTTGATCTTATTGTTCCCCAGGTGGCCGTCGGAATAGTCATTTTTCCCTTTCCTTTTTCCTGAATAAACCATCCTGGAGGTGAAGAAAAATGCTGACGGGGATAGTAGCTTTTAGCCTTGTCCTGCCAAACAATAACCTAGACGATCGCCCTGAAATTTAACGAAAACTGAAAGAGAGAAACCAAGAGAAAGACTGTCGTTTCCTAACTTGACTAATGGGATTCAGAAAAGTTCCCCGTAATTAGTTTTGTCATTTGCAACGACTGGAGACAACCAGCTTAGAAGCTGATGGTCGTTCTTAGAACACCGATCGTAATGGTCTCATTATTCGCATTATGGAGTGGATTAAAGACTGCAATAAAACCAGGAGTTAACGCAATATTATCAGTCAAGTTAAAACGATAAAAAGCCTCCAGATGTAGCGTTGTATCCGGTTGTCCCCCTGGTCCCGCCGTTCGATCACCATTGGTGGCAAAAGCAGGAATATTCAAACCATTGGGTAAATTACTAGAGGTGATTTTGGGGGGTTGTCCGAAAAAGATACCGCCTAAATTACCGGGCTTACCGAGATCAGGGAACGTTAAATAGGTCATCCAGTTAAAGGTTTCCACTGACCCATCTTGGATTTGATAGTCGGAGTTGGTGTAACCAGCCCAAGCACCGAAGTTTAGCTTCTGCATGGGTCGCCAGTCGAAGGCTAGACCAAAAGCATTGGTACTAATGGGTGCTCGACCGCCATTGTTGAGATCCTGGATGACGACTTGATCATCACCAATACCTGTGGGGCGAGGGTTTCCAGAGAGAGTTCCCCAGGGGGAATAGGCGTTAATGTACTGGAAAGAAAGATCGATATTGTTACTGGGTGAGGCAACAATTTGTGCACCGAGGGTGGTGGAACCGAGATCGCCACCAAACAGACCACCAAAGTCTGCATTGTTTGCCAAGTTAGTGGAGTAAACAGCTTGTAGACTCAGGCGTTTTGCGATTTGCCAATCCAAACCAAAACCACTACCACTGCCACCTATGTTAATGATGGGGTTCCGTTGGGCGAAACGGGAAAGGGGACCATAGCCAGCACTTTGGACGCGGTTGGAGCCTCGGAAAACGTTGGTGGGGCTAATGCCTGCTGTCCCGGCAATTAGGGCAAGCTTGTCTGTGACGAGGTGGCGGTAGGTGAGGTCACTCAGGGTGAGAGCATTGCCGCTATCGGCTTCGTAGCCAAGACCGACATAGGGCTGGAGAATGCGGTTACTGGAGGTGGTACTTCCGGAACCAGCGCTTAAGCCAGTCAAGAGGATGCTACGGGAACTAAATTGGGTAAACAGGCTGAGTTGGGTATTGGTGATGACGTTAATTTGGTCATCGCGGTTGGTTAGGCGATTAAAGCCATAGTCGTATTCGCTGGCATTGCGTCCTTGAACGCCGACGACGGTTTGACCGAAGAGTTTGGTGGTAGATTTAATTAATAATCGACCAAGAAAATCGCTTGACTATCGCACTCCGAGTGAAGTATTCTTGCTGTCATCATCAGAACCTGTTGCACTTCACACTTGAATTGGCGAGTTATATTTTTCGACGAGGTTACGGAGGGCATCAAAGGCCCAGTCACTGGGGGCAACATCCCGCAACATGAAGACACTATTAAGCTGATCTAAACGCTGATCTTGGCTGTCCCCGGCGATCGCCTGTGGCTCAGCGCCTAGGGAGGCAACCTGGCCAATGTCATTGAGGGTTTGAGTCGTGGTCGGAACGGTTTCCGCCTGAACACTGTTTGTCAAATTGCTCGCCAGCCCGAAAGTCACAGCCAGCAAAGGCATCGATAACCAAAATTTATAATTCATTAAAACCTCATCACACCAAAGTCTGCGGTTGGAAACGGATTGACCTTATTCTCGATAAAGTAAAGGCTAACCGTATCTACTGAACGAGTGTGACGAGATCAATGAAAAAAAGTTGCAGACATAACAAAGATTAATTTTAGTGATGATTTCTATATATGTTTTTGATGCGAAATTCATAAAAAGTGACAAAAATCGCTGAAATAGGGCAATTTTTATTGCATTTTTTTAAGTTACTCCATGGGCAAGCAGTGTTTTTTGTGGGCTAATTTCGGTTTAGGTTGGCGTTGGTTGATGGTGGCGATCGCCCCCTTAGTTTTGACAACGGGTTGTAGTAAAGCCCTGTTTTACCAACCGCAAATTGCGACGGGGGGCATTAACAGCAATTTTGCCGAAGAATTTCCTAGCTATAGCGGTGATGGTCGTTATTTAGCCTTTGCCTCAGAACGGGATGGTCGCCGCAATATTTACCTCTATGATTTACAGCGGAAGGAGTTTGTGAATTTACCCAATTTAAATCGCCGGGATTCGACCCAGGATCAGCCGGATCTCAGTGCGGATGGTCAACGGCTTGTCTATGTTTCGACGGAGCGGGGTAAGCAGGATATTTTCGTCTATGATCGCCGCACGCAACGCGCTCAACTACTGACGGCAAATCTCAAGGGATCGGTACAACAACCGACAATTCGCGGGGATGGTCAACAAGTCGCATTTCAAAGTAATGAGCAGGGACAATGGAATTTAATGATTATTGATGTGACGGGAAATTAAGGCTTTGATTTTTTGTTAGGCATTTTTCTGGAGTTTGTTAAGAATAGGGGAATACAGGATAGTTTTTATGCGGGACAGTTCCTAATACGGAGTTGAGTTGAGGCGTTTTATGGCGTTGGATTGGCGGTGGTTAAGACGATTTTGGCAAGATAAACAGGATTATTTTTTGTTGGCGATCGCCCTGCTAGTCTTCACGGGAACGCTGCTGGAGGGTCGTCGCCGGGGTTATTTTGAACCCATCGAACTCTATGCCTATGATCAAATGGTGCGTCACCAACCCCCTTTGCCCAGTGATGATCGCCTTGTCCTCGTGGAGATTAACGAGGAGGATCTACGGCAACAGCAGGCTTGGCCTTTTCCCGATGAAGCCTATGCCCAGGTACTCGAAAAGCTTCAGGCAGGTAATCCGACGGCGATCGCCCTCGATATTTACCGGGACTTTCCTGTGGAACCGGGTTATGAGCGTTTGGTGAAGCAGTTAAAACAACCCAATGTCATTGCCATTCGCAACCTCGATATTTTGACCGGCACTCCCGCCCCAGCCAGCGTCGCACCGGAACAAATTGGCTTTAATGATGTCATCCTGGATAACGATGGGATCTTACGCCGTGCCCTCATCTATGCAGTGGGTTCTGACGGTATGGCATTGCCTTCTTTACCCCTGAATCTGGCAATGCTCTATCTTTATCGCCAAGCGGAAATTGTGCCAGAGAATAGCGCACTTCATCCTGATTGGTTGCAGTTGGGTCAGGCGACCTTTGTGCCTTTGGCAAGCAATAGTGGTGGCTATCAAAAGGCGGATACGAGGGGCTACCAAATGCTCTTTCAATATCGCGATCACCAGACCATTGGGCAGACTTTGAGCTTCACGGAGGTGATCCTGGGTAACTTTGATCCAGCTTTGGTGCAGGATAAAATTGTGCTGATCGGCAGTACTGCGCCGAGTCTCAAGGACGAAAAAATGACCCCCTTCACCAGTGGCGGTCAGGCGGGCACAAAAATGAATGGGGTGGTTGTCCATGGACAGATCCTGAGCTATATCCTCGATACAGCATTGGGAACCCGCTCTCAATTTAAGTTTTGGCAGGAGTGGCAGGAATATCTCTGGACCCTGGGTTGGTTAGCAGCGGGGGCGGGCATTGGCTGGATTTTTCGCCATCCGGTGATCATTGTCGGTAGTGTGTTGGGCGGTACGGTGGGCTTGGTTGCGATTGGTTATGTTCTGCTCGGTCAGTTTGTTTGGATCCCGGTGGCAGCACCGTTGATGAGTTTTGTTTTGGCGATGGGCTTGGTCATTATGTATCAGTCCTATCTGGATTTTCGTCAGCAAAAAATGGTGATGACTTTGTTGGGGCAAAATCTTTCTCCGGCGATCGCCAATGCCCTATGGGAAGATCGCTCTGAGTTATTGACCTCTGGCAATTTATCCGGGCGAGCCTTAACCGCAACGATGTTATTTTTGGATATTCGGGGTTTTAGTGGCATTGCCGAGAGCATGGCTCCAGCGGATCTCATGATTTGGTTGAATACATTGTTCGCAATGGTGACAGCGGAAGTCCAGCAGCACCAGGGCATTGTGAATAAATTTACGGGAGATGGCATTATCGCGTTGTTTGGTGTACCAGTGCCTCGACAGAATGAGGTGGAAATTGCCCAAGATGCCCAGGATGCGGTGGCAGCGGCGGTGGCGATCGCCCATCAATTAGACGGCATTAACCAGTCATTTCAAGCCAAAAATCAACCCCTAGTGAAAATGCGGATCGGTCTCTTCACTGGGGCAGTGGTGGCAGGCAGTCTAGGCGGCAAGGATCGTCTGGAATATGGCGTGATCGGCGATAGCGTCAATATTGCGTCTCGTCTGGAATCCTGTGCGAAGGAAAGACATCCAGTACCCTGTCGGATTTTGATCGCCCAAGCCACGGCGCAATATCTCGGCGATCGCTTTGCCATCGAATCCTGGGGACCTATGCCACTCAAGGGCAAATCAGAAGTGATCAATGTCTACCGAGTGCTGACCCCTGGCGAACCCGGTTTCCTAGGCGAGGTATCGTAAGCGTTCCTGGAGTCGTTGGTGAATAAGACTGAGTTGGGCACGGACATTATTCGGACAACGGGGCATCGGTAGATCCAGATTTGGCCAACCATTGAGATCGGCACAGGGACAACCCGTAATCAGTCCCACTTGATCGATGGGAATTGGCATTTGGCAACGGGCACAATCCCACATATCCCAGCGGGAGGACAAGAGATCACCCATGCTTTGAGCGGTTTCCCGCAGATAGCAGTCACGGCATTCGGGGGTGAGCAATTTAGCAAACAGTGTTTCAAATTCTAAAGAGTAGCGATCGCCAACAATAATCGTCCTCGGTAAAACAGGTTGGTTGTCCGGCGGACAGATGATGGGTTTGCCTGCCTGGAACCAATGGGCTAAATATTTTTTGACTTGCTCAACACTAGCCATACAAATTTGTATTTATCCTGAAGTTATTGCGGACAATGACATTTGCTGACAATCCACTTGCTCTTTCATGGTAGATGGGTAAGCCGATAATGGTATGGGCGATCGCCCTAAACCAACGTAAATAGATTTTTCTTAAGATGGCTTTTAGATTTCTCTCGGAATTTCCTCCCATTTTTCTGGATTTGAGACTGTGATTATGAAGTTTTGTGAACCTCCCCATAGCGGCTACCACTGGGATTATCAAACTCAGCGTTTTTTTGAGGGGTGGTATTTCCGGGTCACATTACCGGAGCTACAGGATAATTTTGCGTTTATGTATTCCATTGAGGATCCCCTGGGTGGTCAAGCGAATAGTGGCGGCGCGGTGCAGGTTTTAGGGTTGCGGGATGAATATATCTGGCGCACTTTCCCGAATACTGACAATTTCTGGGCAAGGGGCGATCGCCTAGCGGTTTGTCATTGGGGCGATCGCCCATCCTCCCTACAACCCCAACTTCTCGCTCCCCAAGTATTCAGCGACCAGATTACTGAGGGCTATCAAGTTACCCCCACCCTCAACCAAGGACGCATTGTTAACCCCGCCACTGGCGAAACTTGTCAATGGCACTACAACACCCGTCCTATCTACGGTTGGGGCATTCCTAGCCAAGCCACTGCCACCTGGCTATCCTTCTTACCCATCTATGATCCCGGTTGGCAAGTGCTCCTCGCCCATGG
>JBIKYI010000530.1:0-2814 GCA_044355355.1 Limnothrix sp.
GCCGAAGGTGAAAGACTGAGCTTGCCGAAGTGCAGAGGGATCAGAAATTCTCAAACTTAACCAAAAGGACTATAAAAGTAAGGCGATCGCCAAGTATAAAGCTTTCTCTCATCCAGACAGAAACTAATCATTTTCATGAAATGGTCATGATATCTTGAGATTAAGTTAAGGTTATGGCGGATCAAGATTGTCATGAAAAAGATTTTTGTGTTGGATACCAATGTGTTGCTCCACGATCCCAATGCCATGCTCTGCTTTGATGACAATGAGGTGGTACTGCCAATCACAACCATCGAAGAATTAGATCGGTTTAAAAAACAAGTGGATTCCATTGGACGCAATGCCCGCCAAGTGTCCCGCACCTTGGATGCCCTCAGCCAAGATCAATCTTTAGTCGAAGGTATTCCCCTCAAGAAGGGTGGCATTTTACGGGTGACCCTTTGTGATGACAATATATTAAAAACATTACCCCCAGAACTAGGCAGTAAATCTGGTGATAATGCGATTCTCGCAGTGGCGATCGCCGAAAAAAAACAGCGGGAATGCCCTGTAATCTTGGTGAGTAAAGACACAAATTTACGCATTAAAGCCAGTGTTTTAGGCTTAGCCACAGAGGATTATGAAACCGATAAGGTTAACCTTGATGAACTCTACACAGGCACGGCAGAACTGACGGTTAGTAACGAGCAGCTTGGAGCGTTTTATCAAACACAGGCGATCGCCATTGAATCGTCTGAATCCTCCCTTTTTCCAAATCAATTGGTCACTTTAATCGATGCAGATAATCCCAACCATACAGCGTTAGGTATCTATCAAAAAAATACCCACCAAATTATCGCAATTCAGAAGTCGGCGATGGGGGTAATTTCTAATATTCATCCCCGCAATCGAGAACAAAAATTTGCGTTTGAATTATTACTTCGAGATGATATTCAATTGGTAACCTTAGTCGGCAAAGCAGGCACAGGCAAAACTCTTTTAGCATCAGCGGCAGGTGTCCTGAAAGTCACCGCAGAAAAGCGCTATAACCAACTCTTGATCTCCCGTCCAGTCATTCCCATGGGTAAGGATTTAGGCTATTTACCGGGGGAAATCAAGGATAAAATGAGTCCTTGGATGCAACCTTTATATGACAATCTTGATCTCATTTTTCATACCCAGGATGCCACTAATAAACCCAAACATTGGCGACATGGTTATGAAGAACTCATGGAATTAGATCTACTTAAAATTGAGCCATTAACCTATATTCGAGGTCGTACCATACCCAATCAATGGTTAATTGTCGATGAGGCACAGAATTTAACGCCCCATGAAATTAAAACCATTTTGACCCGCGCTGGAGAGAATACCAAAATTGTTCTCACAGGAGATGTTGAACAAATTGACAATCCCTACGTGGATGCTTCTAGTAATGGCTTAACCTATGTGATTGAAAAGTTTAAATCAGAGGCGATCGCCGGACATATCACCTTGTTAAAAGGAGAGCGCTCACCCCTTGCGGAACGGGCATCAATATTGCTCTAGCCGCTTTAGCTTAATTATCAAATCAGCGTCTAGATCGCTTTCTGGTATCAGTAATAAATGGCACGTTTGCCCAATCTGCTAATACTTGACCGAGCCAATAGCTTTTTTCATAGGGCTGTCTAGAAAGGATTATTGTTGGCGTTGTTCCCTCAAGCTTGAGACCCCAACTTGAAAAAACACTACGAACATTACCATTATCTCGTATCTGCTTGAATTGTTTAATACTTGTTTTGATGATTTGTTTCTGCCATTGCCAGCGAAATAATTTTGTATGGATCGTGATAGTTGCATGATTTAGGTTGAATGATTTCTCACAAAAAATAGAATTAATAAATAAATAAATCACAAAAATATCGGCTGCCCAAAATTCAACAACAATTAGTAGCGGCACAGGACTAATATCTTTTGGCAGTTGAGCATTGATCTGTAAAATTAGAATATATAGCAAACGAATACAGACTATTGTCCAGGGTAATATCCAAAGTCCTAAACCGATATTTGTTGCTGTCATGATAGACCGCTGATAATGAATGATCATGGCATTTGGGCTAATTGGCTGAATCGTGAAACCTTTGGGAATCGGCTCAGAATATTTCATAAACTAACAAAGATAGAGAAAAAAACACCAGACTAGATATCCTTGATTAATTTGACCGCAATATAACCTAGAAAATACACGAAAAACTTAGAGAACAAAAAAGGGGCGATCGCCTGTTTCCAAATTGTTATCTAATTCCATAAATATTTGTTGAACCACTTCATCATTAAGTTCCATGACCAAAGATCGCGACTTCAGCGCCTAGAGCGTTTTCTCGTATCAGGAATAAATGGCACTTTTGCCCAATCTGCTAATACTTGACCGAGCCAATAGCTTTTTTCATAGGGCTGCCTAAAAATGAGCATTGTGGGAGTTTTTCCCTCTAGCTTTAGACCCCAACTGGGAAAACTATCACGTCCCCTACCACCATCTTGTATCTGAGTGAATTGTTGAATGCTGGTTTTGGGAATAATTTTCTGCCATTGCCAGCGTAATAATTTTGTTTGGATAGTGATATCCGTGTAATTTAAATGAAAGGTTTTCTCACAAAAAATTGAATAAATTAATAAATAAGAAACAATAATATCGGCTGCCCAAAACCCAAAAACAATTATCGGTGGTACGGGATCACTATTTTCTGGTAATTGACCATTAAGCTGCAAAATAAATAGGTATAGCAAGCCAATACAGCCTATTGTCCAGAAGGATAGCCACACCATTAAAAAGATATTCATGGCTGCCATCCCGGA
>JBIKYI010000484.1:0-3161 GCA_044355355.1 Limnothrix sp.
TGTTGGCTGGTTTGCTCAATCGTAAATCCTGGGGGAATTGGCTCTGAATATTGCATAGACTAACAGGGAGAAACTTAACGAGGACAACCCAAATGATTGTGGTCAAAACGTCAATACAAGACACAACTATTCAAAAGGTGATCGCCTTTGTCCTCAATTGTTATGCAAGGCACTCAAGATTTCATTAAACACTTAACATAAAAATAAAAAAGCTCCCACCAAACTGTAGAAGCTTTAAATATGACTGAAATAGTATTGATTTAATCTGATTTGAATGTGGTCAACTGACCTGTCATGAAATCGAAACTTAAGCTAAACTTTTTGCCTCTTCCACCATGCGGTCAATGAGAGGAGCAAGGATGATTTCCATGGTAAAGCCCATCTTGCCACCTGGAACCACGAGGGTTGTGTGGCGAGACATAAAGGAACCCGGAATCATGCTGAGGAGATAGGGGAAATCGATATCAAATCTTTCTCTGAAACACTTGTTCGTGTGGACGATCACAAAGCTTTCATCGGGGGAAGGGATATCGCGACAAATGAACGGATTGGATGTGTCAACGGTCGCAACACGTTGGAAGTTGATGTGTGTGCGCGAGAATTGCGGCGTGATGTAGTTAATGTAGTCAGGCATCCGGCGCAAAATAGTATCAACTGTTGCCTCTGCACTGTAGCCACGTTCAGTATTATCACGGGCAATTTTTTGGATCCATTCTAGGTTAACGATCGGCACAACGCCCACTAATAGATCAACATATTGGGCAAGGTTAATGCCCTGGGCTTCGTTTACAACACCACCATGGAGTCCTTCATAGAATAGGATGTCCGTACCTTCGGGAATTTTTTCCCAGGGGGTGAATTCACCGGACTTGCAACTTGTGCCGAGTCGGGCGTTGTGGTGGTCTGCTTCGTCGGGGCTATGGAGATAGAAGCGTTGCTCGCCTGTGCCGGACTCGCCATATTCTTTGAAGAGGGCTTCTAGTTTGTCGAGGATGTTGCAGTATAGTCCGAAGTGGCTGAGGTTTTTGCCGCCAGCGGATGCTTTTGCCATCATCTCGCGCATTTCGACACGATTGTATTTGTGATAGCTATCGCCTTCGACAATTACTGGTTTGATATTCTCCCGGAGAAAAATATGCTCGAATGCGCGTTTAACGGTTGTTGTGCCTGCTCCTGAGGAACCAGTAACCGCGATGACAGGGTGTTTTTTTGACATTGGGAGTAAATCTAAATGAAATAGATGATGGTCAGGGATCTTATGGATAATTCTCTCATGTGCTTGGTGCAAGTACGATCCCGTAGCACAGATAATATCAGTCTTGTGGAGTTTCTTGGCAGGGCTATTTTTTACTGGGGTCTGATGGTGTGGCGATCGACTGTCTCCCCATCGCTGAATTCATTACAATCTATAGAATTCAAGAATTTTTATTGATCCATACCCATTCGTTCTAGAACGCCATCCCCTGATCATGGTGCAAGTGCCCCTTCTGAAAGATCCCGAACGGTTACAGCAGCGCCTCAAGGAAATTCCTGTTGAACCGGGGGTGTATTTTATGCAGAGTCGTCAGGGGGATATTTTATATATTGGTAAGTCGAAAACCCTGAGAAATCGGGTGCGTTCCTATTTTCGAGATGCCCGTTTACATGCGCCGCGCATTGAAATGATGGTGCAACAGGTGACAGATATTGAGGTGATCGTCACAGATACGGAAGCGGAGGCTCTTGCCCTCGAAGCAAACCTAATTAAGCAACATCAACCCTATTACAATGTACTGCTCAAGGATGATAAGAAATATCCCTATGTTTGTATTACTTGGTCGGAGGATTATCCCCGCTTTTTTATTACGCGAAAACGGCAATTAGGTAGTAAGGGCGATCGCTATTATGGTCCCTATGTGGATAGTCGATTATTGCGCTATACCATCCACCTTATGCAACGAGTTTTTCCCCTGCGGCAGCGGCGTAAACCCTTATTTAAAAATCGTCCTTGTTTAAATTATGATATCGGGCGTTGTCCTGGAGTCTGTCAACAGTTGATTTCCCCAGAAGAGTATCGCCAAACGGTGCAAAAAGTAGCCATGGTGTTCCAAGGTCGTAGTGGTGAACTGATTGAAACTTTGACGGAACAGATGGCACAGGCTGCGGCTGATTTAAAGTTTGAAAAGGCGGCACAAATTCGCGATCAAATTAAGTCCATCGGGGCATTAAATGCGGATCAAAAAGTTAGTTTACCGGATGATCGGATCTCGCGGGATGCGATCGCCTTGGCTGCGGATCATGAACATTGCGCTATTCAACTGTTTCAAGTGAGGGCAGGGAGATTAGTCGGTAGATTGGGCTTTTTCACGCAATTACCTGAAAATTTGAGCCATAATCCCAAACAGAATCTTGAAATAGAATACGGCAAAATTTTACAGCATGTCCTTGAAAATCATTATGCCAATGTTGATGGCGTAGAAATTCCGGCAGAAATTTTAGTGCAATATCCCCTCCGGGATCAGGATTGGCTGGAACAATTTTTAGGCGATCGCCGGGGCAGTAAAGTCCAAATTATGCAACCCCAAAGGCAACTCAAAGCCGAACTAATTGCTATGGTGGAACGCAACGCTCAATACGAATTAAGCCGCACCCAACGCGTCGCAGATCGCAACCTTGAGGCGATGGAAGATTTAGCTAAATTACTCGATTTACCCGAACTGCCTAAACGCATTGAAGGTTATGATATTTCCCATATTCAAGGATCTAATGCCGTTGCCTCCCAAGTCGTTTTTATTGATGGCATTCCCGCCAAACAAGACTATCGCCACTATAAAATTCAAAACCCAGACATTCACATTGGACGTTCCGATGATTTTGCCAGTATGTCAGAAATTATGCGCCGCAGATTTAAAAAAGGACTGGATAAAAATGCCCCCGATTTAATCATGATTGACGGAGGAAAAGGTCAACTATCCGCCGTGATGAAGGTGATTGAAGAACTCGATCTTGTCGATCAACTCAACATTATTAGCCTCGCCAAAAAACAAGAACAGGTTTACCTACCCTACGAAACCGATCCCATCACCAGTGACAAAGAACAACCCGGTATCCAACTCCTCCGCAGGGTTCGCGACGAAGCCCACCGTTTTGCCGTCAGTTTCCACCGTCAACAACGCCTCAAA
>JBIKYI010000192.1:0-5978 GCA_044355355.1 Limnothrix sp.
TGGTTGAGTCATGGATCAGCATATGGAAATGTCCAAAATTGCGGTGCGTTTTTTGCCGAATGATGTGGTGATTGAGGCAAGGGCTGGGGAGCCGATGCTGGAGGTGGCGCGTCGTGCTGGGGTTTCGATTCCGACGGGTTGTTTGATGGGGTCTTGTCATGCCTGTGAGGTGGAACTGGATGATGGTTCGAGTTTATGTGCTTGTATCAGTGGGATTCCTGGCGATCGCCCAAGCATCACAGTGCACCTGTTCAGTGATCCCGTTTGGTAAGACTAAGCAAAATTGGGCAAAAATCTGGCAAAAAGCTGGAAATCTCGACAAATATTCGGCTCGACATCAAGAGAAGAGTAGCTTCTGATACAAAAAAAACAGTTAAAACCATTTAAAAAGCAGAATGCTTTAGAATAACGGCAATCAAATCTTTATAAAAATTTAAGATTTGCTGCTTGTAATTGTTGTTGTTCTGATAGGTTGTCTACTCATGGGCAAGTTTGGCGATCGCCCCTATAGAGAAAAAAACTTTCTGCGATCCACAAAAGCTTGCCATTGATTGAATAGGCACTTTGAACAGCAATAACCATATATGCGAAATCCAAATCCATTTGGTTAAAAGTGATATCCGTTATATCCGCTACCAATAAGGATTTTTGCCTATGTTATTTCATTGTGTGAATGCCTAAACAACATCTCAAACTAATGCCTAAGTCAACATCCCAAAACAGAGAAATGTCGATGATGTCAGCGATTTCACCTAACACTAATGACAATAGTGTTGTGCTTCGTTTCGCCCATCAGCTTTCCCGTAACTTTTCACCTATCTGGTTAGCCTGTATCCCGGCTGCCGCCATCATTGCAGTCATTTCTGGCACAGCAGCAACAGCACAAACTGAAGCTGCTGTTGATGCCGCAGGTCAAGTCCAGATTATTCTGGATACGATCTTTCTCTTGATTGCTGCCACCCTCGTAATCTTCATGAATGCCGGCTTCGCTATGCTTGAAGCGGGTTTTTGTCGTCAGAAAAATGCTGTAAATATTCTTGCCAAAAACCTCATCGTTTTTGGTGTTGCTGTGATTGCTTATTGGGCGATCGGTTATGCATTTATGTATGGCGAAGGAAATTCCTTCATCGGTTTAAAAGGGTTCTTCTTCTCTGGCAGTAGTATTCCCTATTCCGGCGAAGAATGGTTCACCATGGATGGTGAGACCCAAATCCTAAATTTTGTCCCTGAAAGCGTCTCTTTCCTCTTCCAGGTTGCCTTTGCGGCTACCGCTGCAACTATTGTTTCTGGTGCAGTTGCGGAAAGGATTAAATTTGATGCGTTCTTGATTTTTAGCTTTCTGTTGGTTGCTGTTTCCTACCCCATCACTGGACATTGGCAATGGGATGGTGGATGGTTAAGCGAATTTGGTTTTCATGATTTTGCTGGCTCTACCCTCGTTCACACCGTGGGCGGTTGGGCAGCACTCGTGGGTGCTTCCATTCTTGGTCCCCGTGTTGGTAAATATCGTGATGGCAAAGTCAATGCGATTCCCGGTCACAATATGAGCATTGCCACCCTTGGTTGTTTGGTGCTCTGGATCGGCTGGATGGGATTCAACCCTGGTTCTCAATTAGCTGCTGATGCGGCTGTTCCCTACATTGCTGTAACCACAAACCTTGGTGGTGCGGCTGGTGCTGTTACTGCCACAGCTACCTCCTGGCTGAAGGATGGTAAACCTGACCTTTCGATGATTATCAACGGTATTCTCGCTGGTCTTGTCGCCATTACTGCGGGTTGTGACGGCGTAAGTATGTTCTCTTCCGTGATCATCGGGGCGATCGCCGGCGTAGTTGTTGTCTATGCCGTTGGCTTCTTCGATGCTTTGAAAATCGACGATCCCGTTGGTGCAACCTCCGTACACCTCGTCTGCGGTATTTGGGGAACCCTAGCTTACGGTCTCTTCGCCATGGATGGCGGCCTCTTAACTGGCGGTGGCATCAAACAACTCATCGCCCAAATAGTTGGCATTCTTTCCGTTGGTGGTTTCACCGTTGCCTTTAGCTTCATCACTTGGTACGCCATCTCCGCCATACTTGGTGGCATTCGCGTAGACGAAGAAGACGAATTCCGTGGACTCGACATCAGCGAACACGGCATGGAAGCATACAGCGGTTTTGTAAAAGAATCTGATGTTGTCTTCACCTCCACCTCCGAACACGAGTAGTAAACAGGAATAAATCTACTCTCTTCGTTTTAATCAAGATTAAAAGCAAATACTGAACCTTGCTTAATCCACAAGCCCTCTTTAACGGAGGGTTTTTTTGTAACATTTTTTTCGCAAGTTGTTTTACGACTTGTTTTGTAACAAGAAATAAACAAATCTCAACACTTCGTACTATAAATTTCACAGCACAAACCTCCCTAACCATCCTTTTTTTTAGACTAAAAATCTGGACTAATGCCATTGCGCCAAAGCTTTTGAGCGGAACGAATATGAGGCGAGGGGCAAGAATGTAAAGTAATATTACGGCTCTTTTGACAAAATGTAATAAAAAAAAAACGACTGACGTTGTATAACTTTTACCAGCGATTAAGAAAGAGTTGTATCTAACCCTTAGATTTATTGAGCTACAGGGTCAGAGCCTTCTTCCTCACCGACGACAGTGAGAGCTTCGCTTTATTTAGGAAGTGTAAAGTTTCTTAAACACGTAGGCACAAATGAGTAAAGATCCCTCACACTCTTAATTGGCTTTGGGAATAAATTTTGTCCACCATGAACTGCTTTATTTTTTAAAACAGTTGCGGACTTAAAGGAACCCCATAGCAAAAGCTTAATGAACTAAGCACAAAACCATCAATCAAATCCCACTCATCGATATAAGTAGGAGATAAAAACATGTTTGATATTTTTACACGGGCCGTTTCTCAGGCTGACGCCCGAGGCGAGTTTCTTTCTGCAGATCAACTCAACGCCCTCAAGAAAGTTGTTAGCGAAGGCACCAAGCGCTCTGACGCAGTAGCCCGCATGACTAACTCTGCTTCTTCCATCGTTACTGATGCTGCTCGTCAACTCTTTGCTGACCAGCCCCAACTCATCACTCCCGGTGGTAACGCTTACACTCACCGTCGCATGGCTGCATGTCTTCGTGACATGGAAATCATCCTCCGCTATGTAACCTATGCAACCTTCACTGGTGATGCATCTGTTCTCAACGACCGTTGCTTGAATGGTCTTCGTGAGACTTATGTTGCTCTTGGTGTTCCTGGTGCTTCCGTTGCTGCTGGCGTTCGCATGATGGGTAAAGCTGCTGTGGCGATCGTTAACAATCCTGCTGGTGTTACTGCTGGCGATTGTAGCTCTCTTGTTCAAGAGATCGAACTCTACTTCGAAGCTGCTGCAAAAGCTGTTGAATAATCCTTTTTTATTCAATTTCAATTTTGAAATTATTGCATTCTAGTCTTACATTTCTGTGAGACTGACTTTTAAAGAAAATTATTGATAATCCATTAGGGAGATAATTTGACAATGAAAACCCCTCTTACTGACGCAGTATCCAACGCTGATTCTCAAGGTCGTTTCCTCAGCAGTTCTGAAATTCAGTACCTCTATGGTCGTCTTCGCCAAGGTGCTTTTGCTCTTGAAGCTGCTCAAACTCTATCTGCAAAAGCTGATAGTCTCGTTGCTAGCGCTGCTCAGGCTGTTTACTCCAAGTTCCCCTACACCACTAGCACTCCCGGCAACAACTTTGCTGCTGACCAACGTGGTAAAGACAAGTGTGCTCGTGACATCGGTTACTACCTCCGCATGATCACTTACTGTCTCGTTGCTGGTGGAACTGGCCCTATGGATGAGTACCTCATTGCTGGTGTTGATGAAATCAACCGTGCTTTTGACCTTTCTCCTAGCTGGTATGTTGAAGCTCTCAAGAGCATCAAAGCAAACCATGGTTTGTCTGGTGATGCTGCAACTGAAGCTAACATCTACATTGACTACGCAATTAACGCTCTTAGCTAGTTTTGTTTAGTCTAGACCCGGATGGGTAAGCGGTTCTCAGCTTCATTGTTGGTATCTGCTTGCTTCTCCGGGTCTTGTTCTATCTAAAATCATTGGTTTAACAAGGAGTATTTAGGCAAATGGCAGTTACTGTTGCCGCCTCTCGCTTGGGAACATCCGCTTACGATCAATCTCCGGTTGAGTTACGGGCGAATTTTTCTCGAGACGATGCGAATATTGCGATTCGCGCAGTCTATCGTCAGGTTTTGGGCAATGACTATATCATGTCCTCTGAACGGTTGGTTGCTGCTGAATCTTTGTTCCAAAATGGGTTTATCACTGTGCGGGATTTTGTCCGTGCGGTGGCTCAATCGGAACTTTATAAGCAAAAGTTTTTATATCCTAATTTTCAGACTCGTGTAATCGAGTTGAACTTCAAGCATCTGTTGGGTCGTGCGCCTTACGATGAGTCTGAAGTGATCGAGCACTTGGATCGCTATCAAAATGAAGGGTTTGATGCTGACATCAGCTCTTACATTGATAGTGATGAGTACACAGCAAGTTTTGGGGACAATGTTGTTCCTTATTTCCGTGATTTTGAGTACAGAACGTCTCAGCGCAGTGTTGGGTTCACACGCTTAGTGAACTTGAACCGTGGCTATGCAAGTAGTGATCGCGCGCAAGTAAGTGGCAATGCTTCCCGTTTGGCTCAAGATTTAGCTCGTAATGAGGTATCTGCGGCTATTGGGCCTTCTGGGGCTAATGATGGCTGGGCGTACCGTGCTTCTAAGGGTGATACTGTTCCGAATCAGGCTTTAGGTGGTTCTACTCCCTATGGTGTTGAAGGCAGTATTCTCCGCATTGAGGTTACTGGTATTCTTAGCCCTGGTTACCCGAAGGTTCGTCGTAGTAGCCGTGCATATTTGGTTCCTTTTGATCGTTTGTTGGCGACAATGACTGAGATCAAACGGAAGGGCGGTAAAATCGCGAGTATTACACCTGCTGGTCGTTAATTCGATTTCTGCTGGGTATAAGTGAAGGTCTAGGACAGGATAACAGAGGGGGTTCAAGTCTTCTGGTTTCCTGTTCTTGCCTTTGCGATTTTACCTTAGCCATTTATTTTACATAAATTACATCCATTACATAAATTTTTGCGGAGTTCCAAAAAAAGATGTTTAGTCAATTTATTGGTGGTGAATCGGCTGCTCGTGTTTTCACTTATGAAGTGAAGGGTTTGCGTCAGAATGATGCAACTGAGAATAACGCCCATGCGGTTCGTAATAGTAGTGTGTTTATCAATGTGCCTTATGCGCGTATGAATCCGGAGATGCAACGCATTGCGCGGTTGGGTGGCACGATTGTTTCGATTAAGCCTTACTGTGGCACTGTTGTGACGGCTCAGGCTGAAGGGTAATTTTTAGGTTGTTTTGAATTTTTAAATTATTTTATTTTGTTGATACCGGGTTGGTGGGTGTGATTTTCTGCTATGCCCGGTTTATTGTGGGGAGATTAGGTTGATGACGGACTGGGCAATGGCTGATGCTTGGACGCTTGAGGAGGCGATCGCCAATATCCAGCAAACGGAGGATGGGGGAAAGAGATACTATGCGGCTTGGTGGTTTGGTAAGTTTCAGGTGCGGGATGAGCGGGCGGTGAATGCTTTGCTGGCGGCGTTGCAGGATGAGACGGATCGTTCGCCGGATGGGGGCTATCCGCTACGACGAAATGCGGCAAAGGCTTTGGGGAAATTGAATGATCTGCGGGCGGTGGAACCTTTGATTGGTTGTTTGCAGAGTGATGATTATTATGTACGGGAGTCGGCGGCGCAGTCTTTGGAGGCGTTGGGCGATCGCCGGGCGGTGGAGCCGTTAGTAACATTATTATCGGGTGGTGTTGAGGCGGCAGTGAAGGTGGAGGGCAAACCCCATTTGGTGCAACCCTATGAGGCGATAATTGAGGCTTTGGGGACGATTGGGGCAACGACGGCGGTGGAGGCAATTCG
>JBIKYI010000193.1:0-5965 GCA_044355355.1 Limnothrix sp.
CGATCGCCCCCGATGTTTTATAGCCAGAAAATGGTGAAGCGGGTGATCCTCGGTAACTATGACGAACATTGGCATCGCCTGGCTGATGTGGATTGGGTGATTGAAGCCGTTGTCGAAAATCTGGACATTAAACGGGATTTGATGGCGCGTCTGGAAAAGGTTGTGCGTTTTGATGCCGTTATTTCCACCAACACTAGTGGACTTTCCATTACAGCAATTGTTGCCAAATGTCAGCCAAAATTTAGGCAACGTTTTCTAGGGACACACTTTTTTAATCCGCCCCGTTATCTCAAACTTTTAGAACTGATTCCCACAGCAGAAACGGCTCCTGAAATTGTGGAGCGGATGTCTCAATTTGGGCGTTTAGTCTTGGGTAAGGGGATTGTTTTGGCAAAGGATACGCCGAATTTTATTGCCAATCGCATTGGTGTTTTTGCTTCCTTTTTGGCACTCAAAAGTTTTACCGATGGGGATTACACCATTGAGGAAATTGATACTTTAACAGGGACTTTAATCGGCAGACCAAAATCGGCGACATTCCGCACGGCGGATGTGGTGGGTTTGGATACACTTTTATATGTGTCTAAAAATCTTTATCCGGTTATTCCTACCGACGAACAAAAGGAAATGTTTCTGGTGCCTGATTTGTTCCAAAAGTTAGTGGAAACGGGCAGTCTGGGGGCGAAGGCAGGTCAAGGTTTTTATAAGAAGGTGGATGGTGAAATTCGATCGCTGAATCCTGAAACCTTTGCCTATGAATCCCCGCAACCGATGCATTTGGGCAATCTAGATAAGCTGGCAAAACTGTCTTTAGGCGATCGCCTCCGTGCTTTATATAACGACAATGGTCGAGCAGGTAAATTCTTTAGAAACTTGGTGTTGCATACCCTTGCCTACAGTGCGAACCGTGTGCCGGAGATTGCCGAGGATCCCTACATGATCGATTTGGCGATGAAATGGGGTTTCGGTTGGGAGATGGGTCCCTTCCAGATGTGGGATGAACTGGGCTTTAGCCGGATTTTAGGAGATATCCTGAGCCATGGTTTTGGGATGCCCCATTGGGTAAAACAGATGGCTGGTCTGGGTCATACCTGTTTCTATGGCGAGAACCATAAGGTTTATTCACCGTTTAAGATGACCTATCTGAGCCTGGATCTCCATGGGGATGAACTGCGTTTGGTGGACTATCAAACCGAGGAAAAAACCCTGTGGCACAACTCGGAAATGGCATTGCTGGATATTGGCGATGGGGTGGCTCTTTGTGACTTGCGATCGAAGGCGAATACCCTCAGCGCCAAGGCGATCGAGGGTTTCGGGCAAGTTCTGGATTGGCTCGAAGTCCATGATGAATTTGTCGGCATGGTAATCGGTAATGAGGCGGCAAATTTCTGTGTGGGTCTCAACCTCGCGGAAGTGGGCAAGATGGTGGAATTGGAAAACCTCAACCCTTTTAGTCGCAACCATGGCGGTGTCCGGAAACTGCTCACCCAAGTGCAGGCTTTTGTCCAACGCATCCATTATTTCCATAAACCCATCGTGGCGGCGGTCAATGGTCGCGCCCTTGGTGGTGGCTGTGAGTTGGCGATCGCCTGTCCCCATATCGTGGCAGATGCGGAAACCTACATCGGCTTAGTGGAAATGGCGGTGGGCTTAATTCCGGCGGGGGGGGGTTTGATGCGGTGGGCGCGGTGGATTGGTAAAAATGCCCATGGTGAAGAAATGGCGGATCTCCTGCCCCTACTCAAACAGGTCTTCCAAACGGTTGGCACAGCAACGGTTTCCGGTAGTGCCCACGAAGGCATTGAACTGGGTTTCCTGCCCCCTGACACCAAAATTGTCATGAATGGCGATCGCCGCCTCTACGTTGCCAAGCAGGAAGTCCTTTGCCTGCATCGTTTGGGATATGTTGCCCCCGCCAAGGATCCGATTCCGGTGTTGGGAACCCCTGCCCGGGCGGTCTTAGAAAATATGGTTTACGCCATGAAGGAAGGGGGTTATGCCACGGAATACGACCAAATGTTGGCGCACCGGATTGCCTATGTGTTGACCGGGGGCGACTTGACGAGTCCGGCATGGGTAGACGATGAATATCTCCTCAAATTGGAGGGCGAGAATTTTATGCCGCTGATCGACGAACCCAAAACCAAGGAGCGCATTATGCATATGCTCAAAACGAAAAAACCTTTACGGAATTGATCCCCCCTAGCCCCCCTTACAAAAGGGGGGAACAAGAAAGAAAAGTCCCCCTTATTAAGGGGGATTTAGGGGGATCCTCAGTTAACTAACAGGAGCAAAAATGATGAATGCCTATATTGTCAGTGCCGTCCGTACCGCCGTCGGTAAAGCCCCTAGGGGCAGTTTGCACCATGTCCGCGCCGATGAATTGGGAGCCGCTGCCGTCAAAGGAGCCTTAGAAAAAGTCCCCGAATTGACCTCCGAGTTAATTGACGATGTGGTGATGGGTTGTGCCATGCCTGAGGCGGAACAGGGTTTTAATTTGGGGCGTTTGATTGCTTTGCGGGCAGGTTTACCGGAGCCTGTGGCAGGGGTAACGGTTAACAGACTTTGTTCGTCAGGATTGCAGGCGATCGCCATGGCAGTGCAGGCGATTAGTTTCGGTTCGGCGGATGTGATGATTGCGGGTGGAGCGGAATCCATGAGCCAAATTCCGATGGGTGGGCATCACTGGCTCCCTAATGCCGATTTGTTTACTGATATTCCGGGGGTTTATCTGCCCATGGGCATCACCGCCGAGAAGGTGGCAGAACGGTTTAATATTTCCCGTGCCGACCAGGATGCCTTTGCCCTGCGCAGTCACCAAAAAGCCCTCGATGCCCTTGAAAATGGTCGCTTTAAGGCGGAAATTGTCCCCGTCACGATCCGCGAAGTTCTCTATCTAGACGGCAAACCGCAACTGATTGAACGCATTTTTGACAGTGATGAAGGGATTCGCGCCGACACAACTTTGAGTGCCCTTGCTGACCTCAAACCCGTTTTCCATGCGCAAGGTTCCGTCACCGCTGGCACATCTTCGCAAATGTCCGATGGTGGCGCGGCAACTGTAGTGATGAGCGAAAAAATGGTGGAGCAACTCGGCATTGTGCCCATGGCGAAAATGTTAGGGTTTGCGGCGGTGGGCGTTGACCCCGAAATTATGGGTATTGGTCCCGTGGCAGCGATTCCAAAAGTATTGCAACAAGTGGGTTTGAGCCTGAGTGATATTGGTTTGATCGAACTCAACGAAGCCTTTGCCGCCCAATCCCTCGCCGTCATCCGTGAACTGGGTCTAAACGAGGATTTGGTGAATGTAAATGGTGGGGCGATCGCCCTGGGTCATCCCTTGGGTTGTAGTGGCGCAAAACTCACCGCAACTTTACTCCATGAAATGCAACGTCGAGGCGTGAAATACGGCATCGTCACCATGTGTGTCGGGGGTGGCATGGGGGCAGCGGCGGTGTTTGAAAACTTGATGCTTTAACTGATGCGTTAACCCGTTATCTGTAGGGGTTTGCCATGGTAAACCCCTACCCAAGATTAATATTATTTAGGTTGGGATTATGAATATTTTTTACTATGTACCAACTATTTCTCTGGCGATGATTGGCATGATGCTAGCAGGTGGTTTTGCCGTTGCCTTGCTCATTCTCTTGTTGCCCTATTTACGACGTAATTTAATCACTCGTTGGGTTGTTCTGGCTATTACAAAACTAAAACTATTACCGAAAATTTCTGACACTGAAAAAGAAGCGATCGAGGCAGGTAATGCATGGGTTGAAAAAGAATTTTTTACAGGTAAACCTAACTGGAAATTGATTCTCAATGAAACCTATCCCCATGTCACCCCTGAAATTCAAGCCTTTCTAGATAATCAAGTTGAAAAAGTTTGTGAAATGGCAACAGACTGGGAGATTTATCAACATAAAGATCTTCCTCCAGAACTGTGGAAATATCTCAAACACGAAAAATTCTTTGGCATGATGATTCCCGAAGAATACGGTGGTTTAGGTTTTTCTAATCTTGCCTATAGTGCCGTGATGATGAAACTTGCCTCCCGCTCCTTTACCCATGTGGCAACCGTTGGCGTAACCAATTCCCTTGGCCCCGCAAAACTGTTAATGCGCTACGGCACACCGGAACAAAAAGCCCGTTATCTACCTAGATTAGCCATTGGCGAGGAAATTCCCTGTTTCGCATTAACAGAACCCAATGCTGGATCCGATGCCGCCAGTTTGGTTTCCAAAGGGGAAGTTTTTAAGGGTGAAGATGGCAAACTTTATCTCAAATTGAACTGGAAAAAACGCTACATTACCCTCGGTGCAGTGGCAACTTTATTAGGTTTAGCGGTGCGCCTCTATGACCCCGATCGCCTATTAGGCAAAGCAATCGATTTGGGTATTACCTGTGTACTTGTGCCGACCGATACTGAGGGGGTCATTATTAATCAACGCCATGATCCGATGGGGGTTCCTTTCTACAATTCTCCGACAGAAGGACATGATGTAATTCTACCCATTGATCAGATTATTGGCGGTATTGACAATGCAGGGAAAGGCTGGCGGATGTTAATGCAATGTCTCGCGGCGGGTCGGGGGGTTAGTTTTCCCTCTAGTGCGGCAGGTATTAGTAAATTGGTCGCCCGTGTTGCCAGTGCCCACAGCGTTAATCGTCAACAATTTGGCTTATCCATTGGGCGTTTTGAAGGGGTAGAAGAACCCTTGGCAAGAATTGCTGGGTTTACCTACATGATCGATGCATTGCGACTCTATACTTGCGGTGCGGTTGATAATAATAAACAACCCGCAGTTTCGGCGGCGATCGCCAAATATATCAGTACAGAATTAGCCCGTAAAGTTGTCACCGATGGCATGGATATTTTGGGGGGTTCAGGTATTTGTCGTGGCAAACGCAATCTATTAGCTAATGTCTACACCGCGATGCCCATTGCAATCACCGTGGAAGGGGCAAATATCCTCACAAGAACCCTGATGATTTTTGGTCAAGGTTCCATTCGTTGCCATCCCTATATTTATGATGAAATTCAAGCATTAAATAACAAAGATCTCGTCAATTTTGACCGGACTTTATGGGCACACCTTGGCTCTATCGTTACCAATAAATTCCGCGCTTTGATGTTAGGTATTAGTGCCGGAACCTTAACCCTTTCCCCAGTGGCAGGTGCGACGGCGCAATATTACCGTAAACTCACTGCTGCCTCAACAACTTTCGCCCTCCTCAGCGATTATGCCCTGATTACCTATGGCGGCAACCTCAAGCGCAAGGAAAAACTCACCGGACGTTTTGCCGATGCCCTCACCTGGATGTACCTCGCAACCTGTACCCTCCGACGCTTTGAGGCAGGCGATCGCCCCGCTGCCGAACTCCCCTTAGTCCACTGGAGTCTGCAATATGCCCTCTATCAAATTCAGATGGCATTTGAAGGGATTTTAATGAACCTTGATCAACCTGTTTTGGGTGGTTTATTACGTAACATTGCTTTACCTTGGGTGCGTTGGCATTCCCTCGGTGATTTGCCTAGTGATACCCTCGGTCATGAGGTGGCACAACTGCTCCAAAAAGATGGTTTTGTGCGGGAAAGATTAACCGAAGGGATCTATCTCCCGACCGACGAAATGCAAGCCCTAGGTAGACTTGAAAAAGCCTTTAAACTGGCTCACCAAAGTTTACCCATTATCCAGAAAATTAAGGAGGCAATTAAGGTCGGTTTATTACCGAAAGATAAGCCGGAAAAACTGCTTGATCTTGCGAAAATGCGTGATGTCATTACCCAAGCTGAAATGGAGTTGATGATGCAAGCGGAACTCGCCCGTAATGATGCCATTCAAGTGGATGCTTTTAGTTTGGCGGAATATCAACAAACAACTTTAAGTGATCCTTTGACTTCCTCTGAAATTGCTTAAATAGGGAACATTTTTCAGCCTGATTTTACTTAAAAGCTCTCTCCAAT
>JBIKYI010000194.1:0-5942 GCA_044355355.1 Limnothrix sp.
GTATTCTTGCTGTCATCATCAGAACCTGTTGCACTTCAGATTTGAATTGGCGCTTCAATAAAAGATCTTCAAAACATTTGATTATTTTGTTGGTGATGAAATCACTACACCAAAGTACGATCCGTCAAAATTTCGTAGCCATCCTCCGTTACCAACACCGTATGTTCAAACTGCGCGGATAAAGACTTATCGGGCGTAATCACTGTCCATTGATCATCGAGGGTGATGGTTTCCTTGGTAGTTGCATTCACAATCGGCTCGATCGCCAACACCATGCCCGGTTGCAACACCACATTCGGCAATTGTCTCGTCCGAAAATTAAACACAGAAGGCTCTTCATGGAGATCCTGCCCGACCCCATGCCCCGTAAAATCCTCCACCACATGGTAGCCATAGCTCAGGACATGATCCTCCACGGCTCCGGCAATATCAAGGAGACAATTCCCCGGCTTCACCTGTTCAATGCCCTTATATAAGGCTTCTTCCGCCGCTTGCATCAGACGACTCGCCGCTGGCTTAATTTTTTTGCCAATGCCGACTGTGATGCAGGAATCCCCATGGTAGCCGTTGAAAAATGCCCCAGTATCCACCTTGACGATATCCCCCTGGTGGATTCGCTTATCCTTGCGGGGGATGCCATGGACAACTTCATCGTTGACGGAAATACAGATGGAGCAGGGAAACCCGTAATAGCCTTTGAAACTAGGGGTTGCGCCCATTTCACGGATCCGCTGTTCGGCATAGTCATCCACTTCCATGGTGGTCATGCCGGGTTTCATGATGGTGCTGACTTCCTTGAGGACGGTGGCAACAATGCGGGAAGCATCGCGCATAATGGCGATCTCTTCAGCGGTTTTGATTTTAACTTGGCTTTTTTTTCGGCGACGGGGCAAACCAATCTGTTCCTTTTGCTTGGATATTAACTGTTCGGGATTGAGGTTTTTGGTTAGGAAGTTTAGTAGTTGTTTCAACTCATCACCTTTAGGAAATCTCTGGCATAGCTGGCAATGAGATCGGCTTTGTCTGTGCCGTTCACAATGCGACGTGCCCCGACAAAATCTTGGCGATCGCCAGAAATGTAGTCATCGAGTTTATGACCTGCAAAGGAACCGTCACGCATGCCTAGAACCAAAATTATAGCAGCGATATTATATTCCTCGGTGAGGGCAGGATTTCCCAATAAATCTAAGCCTGAGCGATCGCTCCAACGGGTGTAATTGAGTCGTCCGGTAATCTGCACAAAGCCGCGCCCCTTATAACGAACACCATCCCCCGGTTGACTGTTGCCGAGATCTGCCCGTCCTTCATAGGCGCTACCGCTGGCAAACTCTAACATCCATTGTCCCAAACGCGATTCATGGCGAGCCGTGGCGAGGATATAGGCAACCTGTGCCAAATTAACCACCCCATCCCGTTGACATTCTTCCAAAATCAGGGGAATGGAGGAACTGGCATAACGGCGCATCCCGCTATCCGGCAGGGAGGCAATCAGGCGATCGCTATAGGCAAGCAACGGACGCGGCGGAAAATAAACCCCAACCCACTGCTGAAACAAACTCATCCAAGTTTGCTGCCCCGCAACCCCATCCACAATCAAATTACGTTGCTGCTGGAAAGTGCGTAAAGCCTGCTCCGTCGTGTCCCCAAAAAAGCCATCAATTACCGCATTCGAGGGCAGAAGATTGACCCGCTGCAACAGCAATTGCAACAGCTTCACATCCGCGATTAGATTGGGGGAGCCGATACCGTCGCCCTTCTGCAAAATCGGGTAACTACGGCTGCTAGGAGTTGTCGGAATGGTCACCGCCACATTCGCCGTCGATGCCGAAGACCATTGGAATGCCGTTTCCTCCAGACCTGCAATAAAACTTTCCAAAGCCCGCCAAGTGGAATCCCCCACAATGCCATCCGCCACGAGTTTTTGCCGCACCTGGAAAAATTTCACGCCATTTTCCGTCTGTCGCCCAAACTGACCATCAATCACCGCCTGAGCTGGGATAAATAAACCCCGCTGCAACAATGCCTGTAAATAGCGCACACTCTCCCGCAGTTGGGGATCGTCAATCCCGGCTCCCCGCTTTAACAGAGGCTTAAATAAAGGTGGATCGGGAATGGTTGGGGGTTTGGTATTGCCAGTACTTGGCGTGGTCGTCGGTGGTGTTGTTGGCGTGGTGGCAGGGGGAATCGGTGCGTTGGTTGCGGCGATCGCCTTCCGCAGTGCCTTCCAAGTGGATTCATCCACAACCCCAGTTGGCAAAAGAGCATACTTCGTCTGTAACTCCTTAACCGCAGCCTCCGTACCCTTCCCAAACAAACCATCAATTGTGCTATTCGACGGCAAAAATCGAGCCTGCACCAACAATGTCTGCAATCGTTTCACCGCATCTTTATATTCCGGCGAATCAATCCCATCACGATATTGCAACACAGGCTCCTTATTGCGCTGCTCCTCCGCCAGTTGCTCCAGAAACTGCCAAGTCTGAGTGCCCACAATGCCATCTACCCCGATCTCCACAAAGGTTTGCAGCGTTTTCACCGCAACCTCCACATTCCGGTCAAACTGCCCATCCACCGTTTCCTTAATCGACAAGAAACGCGCTTCCTGCAACAAACCCTGTAACCGTCGCACATCTTCCCGGAGATCAACACTGCTAATGCCATCACCATATTTCAGGATGGGATACTTGCGCGTCGGTGTGGTGGTCGGTGGTTTAGTGGTTGGCGGCGGAGTTGTGGTCACCGGGGGAGGTGTTGCCAAACCCAAATCCCGCACTAAGTCCTCTAGTTCTTTCCAGGTCACTGCCCCGACAACACCATCCATCACCAGTCCGGTATCAACCTGAAAAGCTTTCACTGCGGTATTAACATCCTCGTCAAACCGACCATCTAGGGGCGCATTCTTAGAGTAATAGCGGGCTTTCTGTAATAAATCCTGGAGACGTTTAACCGCAGGCTGTTTTTCTGGGGAATTAACACCATCGCCCAGCCGTAGGACTGGATTTGTGGTGCTGGAAGTAGTGGTGGTAGGTCTTGTGGTTGATGTGGGTGTAGTGGTGGTAGTCGGAGGCTTGATCACAAAGCTCGGATCGGTGGCTAGCTGTTTCTGTACAACGCTTTCGAGGGCATCCCAGGTTTTTTCCCCCACGATTCCATCGGCAACGAGGTTATTTTTCGCTTGGAAGGCTTCGACTGCTTTTTCTGTTTGCAGCCCAAAGAAACCGTCAATGGTGGTGGTTTTGGGTAAAAATCCAGCTTTGACGAGGAGGCTCTGGAGAATTTGGACATCATCCCTCAGGGCAACGGAGCCGAAGCCATCGCCGGATCTTAGGGTGGGATGTTTCGCGAGAAAGAAGCGACGGTAGGTTTCGATCGCCTCCCAGGTCGCTGCGCCGACTACGCCATCGTTGGTGAGTTTGTTGGCGAGTTGAAAGGCTTTGACTGCGGATTCGGTGCTCATCCCAAATAATCCGTCTATTTTGGCTGTGGATGGCAAAAATCCTGCTTCTTTGAGAAAAGATTGGAGGTATTTTACGTCTTCGAGATTCTTGCTGGTGTCAATGCCACTTCCACGACGGAGTACGGGACGTTGGGTTGCCATGGGCTTTCCTGATTCTTTATGCGTCGGTTTTACCGTTTATATCATGATTGTATATTGGCGATCGCCTTCAGGCATTACTCAAATTCTTTGGTTCCTGCAAAATCGAGAGAGATCAATTAAGGTAGTAAAAACCTGCAATGCCTTACCTTACCTATGGTCGCAACGCCGCAATATAACGTCTCCTGGCACAGTGAAATTGCTGAAATTCCAAGGGAAGTCTGGAATGCCTTGGCTCTGCCTCTAAAAACGCCTTTTTTAGAGTGGGAATGGCTCCATAACATCGAAATTTCAGGCAGTGTCGGACAGCGGACGGGTTGGCAAGTTTGTCATCTTTCTGTGCAGCGGGACGGGGAATTTATTGCGATGGCTCCTTTGTACATTAAGGGTCATAGCTATGGTGAATTTGTGTTTGACCATCAATGGGCGGATTTATCCCACCGTTTAGGGCATGAATATTATCCAAAAATGTTGGGAATGTCGCCCTTTACTCCCGCCGTAGGTTATCGTTTCTTGATTGCGCCGGGGGAGGATGAACTGGAAATTTGTCGGTTGATGGTTGCGGCAATTAATCAGTTTTGCGATCGCCACCACATTTCCGGCTGTAACTTCCTATTTGTCGATCCCGAATGGCAAAAAATAATGGAACAGTTAGGCTTTGCCGCTTGGCTGCACCATGGCTATATCTGGAGCAATGACAACTTCCAAAGTTTTGATGATTATCTAGGGGCATTTACTTCTAACCAACGCAAAAATATTCGACGCGAACGAAAAGCCGTTGACCAAGCTGGCTTAACCATGAAAATCCTGACGGGCGACGATATTCCCCAACATTATTTCCCGCTCATTTATCGGTTTTATAGCAGTACCTGCGACAAATTTTTTTGGGGCAGTAAATATTTAAAAAAGCGCTTTTTTGAAGGTTTAGAATCTACCTATCGCCATCGCGTTGTCCTCGCCACTGCCTACACAGAACAAGACGATCAGCATCCCGTCGGTTTATCTTTTTGTATCCGCAAAGATGAAAATCTCTATGGTCGTTATTGGGGGGCATTTGATGAATATGATTGCCTCCATTTTGAAGCCTGTTATTACAAACCAATTCAATGGGCAATTGATCAAGGCATCACGATGTATGACCCCGGTGCTGGCGGCAAACATAAACGTCGTCGTGGTTTCCCGGCTCGACCGAATTATAGTCTCCACCAGTTTTATCAGCCCCGGATGCAACAAATCCTTTTAGCTTACATCAATGAAATTAATGAGATGGAACAGTCGGAAATTGCAGCCATTAATGAAGATATTCCATTTAAAAAGACAGAGATTGAATTGAATATTTGATTGGATTTCTGAAGATTTAAATTGGCAAAATTATTTAGTTTATGATGGTTTATTTGAGTTCAATTCTTTTGCCAGAACGATCTACTAAAACAATATCCCATTGACCATTTTCAGCGACTTCATAGGCGACTTTTGAACCATCGGCACTGATGTTCGGATTACGCACTTCTTGGTTGAGATCGGCAGTGAGATTACGTTTTTGTTGGAACTCCCGATCATAGAGATAAATGTCAGATTCGCCGAGGCGATCTACTGCAAATACAATGTAGCGTCCATCCTCGGAAACGGAGGGTTGAGAGGCAATTTCATTGAGGGAATTAAGTCCGGGTAAGAGGGTAATTTGTTGGGTGTCGATCTCGAATAGATAAATGTCTTGGGAGCCGTTGCGATCTGAGGCGAACACGACATATTTTCCGGCAACTTCTGGATCGAGTTCGAGGGAACGACTATTGAGGCTACGTCCGCCGGGATCGATGGGGAAATTCAGGATGCTGGGATAGCCGGAACAACCATGGAGGGCTAGGCTTGTCCCGATCATTAGGGCGAGTTTGAGCGGGCTGAACTTGGACATGGCACTGCTGCGCTGTTTTTCTTCTTTCAGTTTACGTTGCTGGGCGATCGCCAGGCTCACCACACAAACTCTTCTCACATGGGGCGATCGCCATTCCCCTATAATGTGCATCGAGACAATAAATCATTCATCAAATAAGTACTTGTTAAATTACTTAGCAAATAATCACTAGAGAAACGACATGTTATCAAGGGTTTGGAGTGCAACCATTGTGGGCGTAGATGCCCTCAAAGTGGGCGTGGAAGTCGATATATCTGGTGGGTTGCCCAAAGTGCTCATTGTGGGTTTGCCCGATGCCGCCGTACAGGAGTCCAGGGAACGGGTTAAAGCGGCGATCAAAAACTCTGATTTCGGTTTTCCTGTCCGCAAAGTCCTCGTCAATCTAGCACCCGCCGATCTCCGCAAAGAAGGCCCCAGCTTTGACTTACCCATCAG
>JBIKYI010000195.1:0-5938 GCA_044355355.1 Limnothrix sp.
AGTCGACACAGAGATGATTCTGCTTTTCCCCACGAAAACCATTTTTCCGAATATGCTCGGAGTGACATTCTGGACAGTTCATTTTTTCTTCAATTCTATCTTTCCTCTTCTACTTCACCAACGCCCCCCAGATAGAGTTGTTCAGCGCACGTGTAACCAGAAAGTTCAGGGCAGGGATGAGGAAAGATGTTTGCAGAAAGTGACATAGATTTGAGTGGGACGCATGCCCCTAATCAGACTGAATCTTCTTTAAGAGTTCTCCCAAGAAGGTGGCGATCGTACTGCGGATCTTACTGCCTCAACGCTCTCCTAAGCGCTACAACTATGTATTATGCGGATGGTTTCCGTATAAAGTCCTCTCTGTTACTTTTATATGGATATATGGAAAGTTTCTGCATAAACAGCCGAAAATGGAGTGTTATACGGAAGAAATCTGCATAATGTCTTTTTGAAGGCAATTATAGTAATCAGGGCTTTGCATGAAACTATCCCCGCAACGTAAGTTGTTAGATGTGGTGTGTGAGGTCATTTGTCTCGGGCAATACCCAGTTGAGTAGTACCGTACAACGGATTGGCTGGCTTTGGGTTTGGTTCAGGATTTCTCAATGCCGAATGGGAGGCGATCGCCGCCTATGACTGTCGGGTTAAAGTTTATGAGCTTATTTCTCGGATTGCTGAAAAAGTCCCTAGGATTGTGAAAGAACAACAAACCTTAGAGTATCTCCTCCCCCTGCCCTAATTACAAATGGATCTCTAGTTAGCTGATTATACACAGCTTGATACACTCTATTGCAGTTCCAGAACTGTCGTCTATCGGGCTTGTCGGTGGTCGGATGAGCAGACCGTTATCGTTAAGGTTTTACGTAATCCTCATCCCAACGTTAATGATCTGGTTCAATTTCATAATCAGTATGTCATTACTAGGGAGTTAAGCCATCCGGGAATACCGACCCCGATCGCCTTGGAACGTTATGGCAATGGTTACGCGCTGATTTTGCCGGATGACGGGTTTATTTCGCTACGGGAAGGGTGGCGGCGATCGCCCTTAGATTGGGACATTTTTTTTCAGATCACGCAACAGTTGGCGGATATTCTGCATTATCTTCACCGTCAGCAGATTGTCCATAAGGATATTAAACCCGCCAATATTCTGATTCACCCGACCACCCATCAGCTTAAACTGATTGATTTTAGTATTGCGTCCCTGCTTGACTCCTCAGGGCATCTAAGGCACATTGGGCTATATTTCCCCTGAGCAAACCGGACGCATGAATCGGGGCGTGGATTACCGGACAGATTTTTATTCTTTAGGCGTAACCTTCTACGAGTTGTTAACGGGTCAATTGCCCTTTGACCATGAGGATCCCTTAGCGATTATTCATGCCCACATTGCCCAAGTGCCTCCCTCGTTAGCGACCCAGTGCGATGAACAGGGGCAGCCCTACCCAGAGGCGATCGCCCCCAAACAGGTGGTTGCAGCCAGAAATAGTTATGGTGGCACAGGGTTTGAGCAGGTGAGATTGGCGATCGCTGATGCCAAACTGTTGATGTACTCATAATTCTTAGACTAAGGGAGTATCGAGATGGTACTCCCTTAAATGACGTACAACCAAAAACGATTACCAAAGCACATCCCACCAAGGACTTTTTGGTTTTGGCGCATTGACAAAATCAACCTTTTTACGAATATTTGACTCTAGCCAACCAGTAAGTTTCGCTAGGGTAATGATCTCATCTTCCTGCCGTCGATAGGTGGTATTAAGATAATCCGCCGCCGCATCACAGGTGAGGGATTTCTCATCCCGGAAAGGATGGCGAATCACATAACGACCTTGAAAAAGTTGACGGTTTGCCGTTGTATGAAACTTCAGATCCTCAGGAAATTTGTCGCGGGTGTAACGCACATGTAAACGGGTAATAAAGACCTGGGGTAAATAACTGTCCTGACCCCAGAAAACCCCCGCATCTTTTAACTCCTCTTTTGTTAAAGTAGGCGCAGAACAAGGATCACAACTACTCATATCCCAAGCATATTCCAGGAAAATATCATCCTGACCTTGGCGTTGATAATCCTGCTCGAACATGGTGGTATAAAAATCCCCAAACTCATCTTCCACAAACTCAGGAATATCGATGTTAGAAGGAATCTTGACGGTGCGATAGTTAGTGACTTCCGCTTGACCTTCCGGCGAGAGAATATAGACAATTAAATCCTGAGCTTGTTGTGCATTCATCATACCTAGGCGGATAGGCAAAATGTATTTAGAAGATTCAAATGCCATCATCAAAGGACGCAATTCATTAAAGCCATTGCGATCAAATTCTTCGAGGTTCACCTTTGCCACAAAGAATTTCATATTTTCATTGATATAGGGTCTTAATAAAGCACTTGCTCCATCCGGCAGTTGATAATCATTCTGACGGAGCCAGGTTTCTAGACCATCTGATTCCTTTGCACTGAGGATGAGAATATCGTATTCCCCAACGCTAAACTGTTCCTCAATGGTGACTCCTAATTCTTCATTGCTCATCATCACTTGCGAGGCTGGCATGGGTGGTGCACTCATCACCCTTAAGCCAAAACCATCGGCATAGTTGATGGCTGGTGCACAGGGATTTTCATCGAAATATTCGACTAATCTAGGGGCACTAAAATCATCGAGTCTCTGGATAATCTTGGGATCGCCGACATGGACTTGTTCTTCCTTGAGAATGACGGGAACTGGTACGACTAAAGCGAAGTCTTGTACTTCACCTTGGTAGTCATTTGCCATGGTCAGAATGGTGCGATCGCCATCCCTAGCAATAATCACTTGGGAGGCTTGGTTATAGAGTTCTGTATCGGCTTTGGCGACATAAAACCCACAGAATGCCCAGGCAGGTTGAGCGAGTAAAAGTAAACCGACTAAGGCAATTAAAAAACTCTTAAGGGATCTGGTTAGAACTTTTTTGAATTTGTTGGTCAATTCTGGTTTGGTCAATTCTGATAACTTGATAAAAAACGTGGAAAATATCGCTAAAAACATTATTTTTTCCTCACACTATCTCACACTACATTTAAAGGATTGTTGGCTAAAGTGATATCAATCTGGAGTAATTGAATGCTTTCTTGCTGCCAATTGAAGCGGGAAGCTTTCCAAATTTTGTCGATGATAATCGTGCTGGGAGATAGGATAAATAATGCCCAGAAAATGGCAGTTGAGGAATAGATACCATGTTGCAAAATAAAAGTCAGTAGAGCAATACTAATTGCCCAGAAAATACGCCCTTTTTTGGCATTGGGAATGGAGCGGGGATCCGTCACCATAAAAAAGGCAAAGATCAGGAGTGAGCCACTTGTGAGTTGATGGGCAACCACATCCCAACTCCAGCCTAACCAAAAGTTTCTGAGGATTTCTAAGCCACCATAGCTGGCAAGAAAGGCGATGGATGTATCCCACCGTCCGACTTTATTGAGGATGAGACCCGCCGCTGAGAAAAAGAGGAGTAGATACCACCAATCGGTGCCCCATTGTCCAGGGGAAACCCAAGCATTATTCGTTAAGAGTAAGACGCTGATAATGCCGAAATTGGCGGGATTAAAGAAATGTTTGTCCTGATAACGTAGGAGAAATTTACTGGCGATCGCCAAACAACCTGCCAACATCAAAACACCGGGGTGATTCGTCCGTAAGAGCAAGGATAAGCCGAGGGCGGTGATCAAGGAACTCCTCAGTCCAGAGATGAGAATATCCTTAGTTTTCAAGGTTGTTTGTGCAGGTTTTTGGTCAGATATTTTTGTGGAGAGTTCTAAGGTTTTTTGCCGTTGATGTAGTGTTAGGCTAAAGAGCCATTGGGTCAAAACACAGGTTGCTATTGTCAAGGCAACCCAGGGTAAATGTAATGTCCAATCCCTGGTATATACCCCAAGGAATAAAAAGGTGGATAAAATCGCAATTTGGTAATCGCGAACGTCACTAAAGGGCATCGCTGCTCCCCCTTTTCTATATTTACTATGTTGATTTCTCGTTTACTTGTTACCAGTATGCTTGCTGATTTCTGCTTTGTTAGAAAGGTTTCGCTTTTTGTAACAGTAATACGTTTTTTTGATTTCTCTCTACAATCAAAATATGTCCACGAATACCACACAAAAGTAGTCTTGGATTGTAAACAAACATAAACGTTATGCCTCAATAAAGTTCCCTTTTGTAGGCAAAATTGACATCATTTACATTATTTTCATCAGGCTTAGGTAAAAAAATGGCTGGATTAGTGAAGTTCACTCAAAAAACCCTCGGATTGTCTTTGGCTGTAGCGATGCTTTGTTTGGGTTCTAGCTCAAGGGCGATCGCCCAAATGGACTCCTCACTGTTGCGCACGATCACGGTGACGGGTCAAGGGGATGAGGCGATCGCCACAACTATCTCCCAAGTGAGTTTGGGGGTAGAAGTACGGGGAAAAACAGCGGAGGAGGTACAATCGGAAATTGCCACTCGCAGTCAAAAACTGGTGACTTTTCTGAAGAGTAAAAAGGTTGATCAGTTGACCACGACAGGGGTATACCTTCAACCGGAATATAACTACGATGATGGCACACAACGTTTGACGGGTTACATTGCCACCAATTCAGTGAGTTTTGAAGTCCCGATAGCCGCCGCTGGCAGCATTATGGATGAGGCGGTGAAGGAAGGGGCAACACGTATTGATGGGGTTTATTTCTGGGCAGAGGATGATGCGCTTGCCGCCGCTGAAAAAATTGCCCTGGCAGAAGCGGCTCGAGATGCCAGAACCCAGGCTGATGCCGTCCTTGCAGCCCTCGGACTCACAGCTCAGGATGTGGTGCAAATCCAGGTCAATGGCAGTCAACCCATTGACACGCCCTACGTCAAAGCCGATTCTTTGGCGATCGCCGCGAGTGCAGGGAATAGTGCCGTCGAAGGAGGAGAACAAACGGTTAACGCCATGGTGACTTTGACAATTCGTTATTGATGGGGAGATAGGGAGATAGGGCGAAGGGGGGATCGTTTGATTTTGAGTCTAGTTTCGGTTATGAAAAGCAGTGATTTCTCCTTGTCCCTTTGTCTCCCATTCCCCTTGTCTTCCATTCTCCAATTCCTCGAAAATCAATGTTAGATCTGACAAAATTGGCAGGACAATTGCCGGATATGGGTTCCCATCTGCAACAGCAAGCCCAGGAAGGTCGGGAACGCATGACGAATGCCCAGGCGTTGCTCAGGGCTGCCCAGGAAAATTTTCAGACCCTACAAGCACAGCATCAACAATGGGGCGATCGCCTAATTTTTAATTACGGTGTACCCATCGATCCCCTCGATACCAGGGTGATGCTCCCGGTTCCCCCCCAAGCCCATACCGTCTTTGCGACCGATGGCTCCCAGATTGCTCCGTCCCACCATGAGATCGCCTACTGCTATCTGATCAATGTCGGGCGGATTATGTTGCACTATGGACAGGGTTTACATCCGTTGCTGGACAATGTGCCAGAGGTTTTTTACCGTCCCGAAGATCTCTATGTTTCCCGCAAATGGGGCATCCGCACCGAGGAATGGATGGGCTATTGTCGCACTGCCTCGGAAGCACAGATGTTGGCAGAGATGGCTTGTAAATGGGTGTTGCCGCCCGGTTCCCATGCCCATATTCCCAATGTGGCGATGGTGGATGGTTCCCTAGTATTTTGGTTCTTAGAAAATATTCCCCAGGAGGCAAGGGATCGGATTTTAATGCCTGTGTTGGAAGCTTGGCGCAATCTCCGGGAAACCCGTATTCCTCTCCTCGGCTACATCAGTTCGACCCGCAGTGTTGATGCGGTGCATTTCCTGCGGCTTCAGGCTTGTCCCCACGAAAATCCCGATTGCCCAACCCATTGCCTTGAGTCTGACAATGGCGATCGCCTGCCGGAATTCCGTGACCAATTACCCTGTCAAAGTATTGAACCCCTGCG
>JBIKYI010000196.1:0-5937 GCA_044355355.1 Limnothrix sp.
CCAATTTCTAATTCAGGAAAAATCGAGACACTCTGACGTTCTAAAGCCTCCAACATGGCGATCGCCGCCTGTAGCGCTTGCTGGGGTTCATTGGGAAATAACGCCATAATGCCATCCCCCATATATTTATCAATAAAACCCCCATGGCTCTCAATTAACGGACTCATCCGCCCCAAATAATCATTGAGCAGCGTAAACACATCCTCCGTCGGAATCCGCTCAGAAATAGTCGTAAATTTGCGAATATCTGCAAACAAAATCGTCATCGAACGTTGGCTTTGTTCCCCCAACATCACCTCTTCAATGCTAGTTTTACCCAGCAATTGTAAAAATTCCTTCGGCACAAAACGACTCAGACTCGCATTGAGTTCCGACAAGCGATGGATATAACCTTCCCGTTCCCGCTCCATCTCCCGCCGTTGGCGAATATCCTGGAAAGCAACGATCGCAAACTCCACTTCCCCAGATTCATTTTTGATGGGTGTCCCCCAACTTTCAATCGGAATAATCACCCCATCTTCCCGACGAATTTCAATGTCATCCGTTGCGGAATTATTGCCCATCAGCGCTTGGATTAGGGACAGATTGATGGAAGTGTAATAGTCGTTTGTACCTGCTTTGTAGAGGTTGTACAGTTGGGCGACATTACTGGCGGTGGCGGTTTCAATTACACCTTTGTTGAGCATTTCTATGGCGCGACGATTGAGGTAATAGGGCTTTCCTTCTGGACGGACAATCACAACACCGACGGGCATGGCTTCGAGAAAGTGGCGCAGACGTAGTTCACTTTCCTTGAGTTGAAAATACAGTTGGGCATTTTTGACGGAGATGCTGGAGAGTTCAAGGTGGGTTTTGATGCGGGCGAGGAGTTCGGTTTTGGAGATGGGCTTGGTGAGGTAGTCGTTTGCGCCACAGTTGAAACCTGCTACAAGGTCATTCAGTTGGTTTTTGGCGGTGAGCATGACGATGGGGAGTTCGTTGAGGTTATAGGTTTCCCGCAGTTGGCGACAGACTTCGTAGCCGTTCATCCTCGGCATCATGATATCGAGCAGGATGATGTCGGGTTTAATGCCGGATTCGATCAGTGCTAGGGCTTCGAGACCGTTATTGGCTTGGGCGATCGCATAGTTATGGAGGGAAAGATGATTAATTAACACCTGGAGGTTAACGGGTTCATCGTCCACAATCAGGATCGAATAGCGTTCAGGGTGGTCGGCACGGAGGGTTTCGGGGATGGGTTGGCGATCGCCCCCTCCCACCAGGCGACGCATCACAAAGGATTGTTGAATACTTTCTAAGTTTGTTTCTAAGCTTGTCTGGGCAGTCTCCGTCTCGGTCATAACGTCCAGCGGCATGGTGCTCATGGGCAGGGTAAAGCGGAAGGTCGAACCTTGATCCAGTTCTGAGTCGAGGGCGATCGCCCCACCATGGAGTTCCACCAACTTTTTCGTGATCGCCAAACCCAAACCCGTCCCACTATATTGCCGCGTCGAAGACCCATCCCCCTGCTCAAAGGACTCAAAAATTCGCTCCCTTGCCTCCATCGCAATGCCAATGCCCGTATCCTGCACTGCCACCTCAATTTCTCGTCCGACCTGTCTTGCCGTCACCCAAATTCGCCCTTGATCCGTAAACTTAATCGCATTGCCAATCAAATTATGAAAAATTTGCTGTAATCGATTTTCATCCGCCATCACCGGGGGCTTCTGTTTCACCAAGGGGTCACAAAGGGTTAATACCACCTCCACCAACTCCCGCAGGGCAACGGGTTTAGTTTGCAACTCCAGTCCCGTATGTTTGAGCTTAAAAAAGTCCAGTAGATCATCCACCAAACTGCCCAATCGTCGCCCACTGGAGACAATCATTGCCAAATTACCTTGGGTATCCGGTGGCAGTTCCCCCGTCGCACCATCGATTAACGATTCAGCAATACCGATAATGCCATTCAAGGGAGTCCGTAATTCGTGGGAGGTGTTGGATAAAAATTCATCCTTCAGTTTGTCGAGGCGTTGTAATTCTTGATTTTGTTCTTCGAGGCTGGAAAAGGAGATTTCTAATTGACTTGCCATCAATTCGACGGAACGGGCTAATTCGCCAATTTCATCGATGCGTTGCCGTTCGGGTAGGCTCTGTTGCCAATTCCCTGCGGTGATCGCTTTGACTGATTTGGTGAATTTTTTCAGGGGTAGAATGACGTAATTGGTGGTGATTACCCCTAGACCAATGGTGATGGCGATCGCCATGATCGAGAGCCAAGTATTTTGATGCAAATTGGCATTGATTTCGGTCATATATTCCGCTTCGGGAATGGCGATAAAAATATACCAATCCAAGCCATATTGATCCTGGAAGGGCACAATTTTTAGCCATTGGGTTTGTCCGTCATGGCGAAATTCTACCGCCTGCGATCGCCGATTTTGATTCCAATTCGGCAAATCCTGCTTCAGATAAGCCCCCACATCCCGAATCAAACTATTATCAAAATTGTCTAACGTAAACCGCTGGTTGGTCGAGGCGGCAGATTTAATAAAGGTAGCAATATCCGTCGAAGTACTCACCAAACGGGCATTTTTATCGGTAATGAAAACCGTTTTTTCTTTACCCACTAAGAGATCATTTTTCAAGAATTTATCGAGGTCACTGAGGGTGAGATCAACGCTACAAACCCTCTTTAATTCTTTAGTTTGTTTGTTATAGATGGGATAGCTAGAAGTGAAATATTGATAGGACTGGGTGGCATCCACCAGGATCGGTCCCCACTTTCTCCCACTGTTGGCGATCGCCGATCTGTACCATTGCTGCTTAGTGGAATCGTAAGGTGCTGGGTTACGGGTATAGGGAAGCGAACTGAGGCGATTACCCTGGGTATCGAGTTCATAGGAGATGGTTTGGTAACCCGTCTGGGCATTGGCGATCGCCCCGATTAATTTACCATTCTCAAATTTGACCCCTAAAAACTCCCCCCGTTTTGCCGTCCCACAATAAACCCAAGACACCTCAGGAAAAGTCTGCAACTGATGCGCCAAAAAACGCATTTGGACATCCACATTGCCACTAAAATCCAAGTCAAAAAAACCTTCTGCCTCCGCCGTCACCGTCAACTGATTCACCCGGTGGGGAAACGCCAAATAACTCCGCAATTTGTCCTCAACCCGTCCCGCCAACTCATTTTGCAACTGTACCTTCATCTGCAAAATGGCTGCCTGCCCCGTCCGGTAGGAAAAATAGCTCGTCAAACCCACCACGACACAAATTTGCACCACAAAGGGAACCGTAATGGTATTCCTCAGGGGGACTTGATTAAAAAAACGGGCGATCGCCGTCTTGAAGCCAGCCAATCGGCGAGATGAAATCATGGCAGTCTAAACAGATAGAAGAGGCATCCTGCGTTGAGAAAATGCCTACCTCGACGCATGGTAGTCTCAACAATGCATTAATTCTATAGCATTACTTTGGCAAGGGTCTGAAAGCTATCTTGCCGCACCATGAACCCATATTTTGCAGTGATTTTTCGCTGTCTATTGTTGAGGCTTCTTTTTCTGGCTTGAATGTCTGATTTGGCTGGGTAAAACTTTCGCGACCATGCAAAACCAGATCAACATAACTTTTGCGCAGTTCTCACACATTCACAGAGCCAAGGAACTTTTGATTACTGGCTTGATTGAATAAGCGATTTAATTAAAATCAGCAGGTACACCCAAATATTGCTCATCAAAAACAATAATTTTGCCTTCTTCGGTGAGCTGACTTAACAGACGACTAATGGTTACCCGCGTCGTTCCTAATACTGCGGCGAGGTTGTCGTGGGTGAGAGTGAACGGAATTTTGCGCCCAGCATTGGAGCTGTTACCGTAGAGATTGGCGAGGAAATGCAAATATAGTCGCAGTTGATCAATTGTGCGTTTCTGTCCGAGGATACTGCGTAAAATTAGTTGTTTTTGGTGCTGGAATTGCAGATGATGCAGCACTTTAAGCCGGAGATTCGGCCATAGTTCGAGATCTGACCAATAGAGCCAAAAAATTGAGGTGCGGTCTGTCTGGGCGATCGCCTCAAACCCCAGTTGATCATTTTCAAAGAGATCAATTGCCTGGTTTGCACCGACAAAGGCAATCACCGTATTCACCGAATCCGCTCCATCTGAGGACACTTCAGAAAGAATTTTGCTCTCTAAGCGTACAAATCCACTATCAACGAAATAAAGCAGCCCGGTGCGTGTCGGAATTTTCTCTTCACGGAAAAAAGTCCGGGTGCGGTAGTGTTCTGTTGCCCACGCACGTAGGTCATCGGTGATGAGCAAAGATGTAGCTTCAGTAGTGTCGGAAACAAATGGGTATATCATATCTCTATTTTACAAAAATTTAGATCCTACTTAGGTGATTTCGATCATCACAGGACATAATTTTTTCGATGCTTAAGTTGATTAATTGCTGTTGAGGTTCGGTGCTGTGGGGACGGTAATTATTTAAGTCTGGCAGTACCATTGTAATATCCTAATGGATGATAAAAATGATTGGCAAATCTTTGTATGGTGAGTGTTTTTACTGAACTTCAAGGATTAGATCTTGAGTCCGGATTAAAAGGAGCGATCGCCCAAATTTTGCCCATCACTGACCCGGAGACTATTCCCCTCAGCCTAAGTTTCCAGCGTCCCGGTCTTGGGTTTCGTTCTGCCTTATTGCTCAAAACCGCGGCCCAACAACAACAGCCTATCAGCCATTACCTCGTCAGCACCCAACAGCAATTTACTAACCATAGCGTAATTGTTCTGCCCCATACCCCCTGGCTTTTCACAACCCAGATTACTGCCAAGGGTTGGCTAGAGTTTCAGTTACAACCCCAGAGCCTTGCCCAATGGCTGGATGCTTGTCGTGGAAATATTAGGTATCTTATTGAGCATCTTGATGTTGGGGGTAAAGACGGTAGGCGATCGCCCCACCGAGATCCCTTTCCCTGGCAATATCTCCACCACCGTTGCCGCAGTTTACTTGCCCTTGCCCAAGAGGTGTACCCCCAACTGTCTCCCGCTTGGTACTTTACCCCCCACCGAATCATCCCGCCCTGGGAGCAAACTTTACTCGATGCGATCGCCCGTTTACTGTTGGCACTGATCCAGGCAAGTCCGACCACACAACGCTTTGCTGCCGTCGCCGATACATTTTGGGAAACCCATCGCCATTGCGCCCTCTATGCCTTTCCCCAAGCGGATCCGATTTTATTTAGCCATTACTGCCGCTGGTACTCACTGATCGAACAACTGTTTGGGGCGTATTTGCAACAAGTCGGTGCAGATTTGGCATCCTTTTAATTTGTTTCTTGGCATTCTTAAGGTTTTTTTTGAAATTTACACAACCCTTGCATGCAAGAGGTTTACAGCAAGAGAAAGGTACATTTTTCACGGCAAACGAGGAAAAAGGTGGCATCTTTTTTAAAGATCGCTTAAACTCTAATTGTGTGAGGAGCGAACCAAAAAGAAGACCGAGACGAAACAAGGACAGTCGCCGGTCTTCTTTTTGTGTGCATATTTTTGTGTAAAGGTTTTTTGATGCTTTGTTGTGTTGGTTCCATCTGCCCTTTTGCTGGTCGCCGCTGTGATTGGTGCGCATTGAAGGGCTTGTTCTTCCTCAGACTTTGAGATTAAAGACTAACCATTGCTGCTTGAGTGGCTGAATTCCGATAGATGGGCGATCGCCCCTATAGAGACTTCCGGAAAAAACAACTGAAACATTGAAAAAAACTACGGTATCATGATCGGAAGAGTTCAGTGGGGTCACCCGAAAACACAAAAAATCAAGGAATACAGAGAAATATTAGAGCGCCAATTCAAATCTGAAGTGCAACAGGTTCTGATGATGACAGCAAGAATACTTCACTCGGAGTGCGATAGTCAAGCGATTTTCTTGGTCGATTATTAATTAAATCTACCACCTTATTCAACT
>JBIKYI010000197.1:0-5932 GCA_044355355.1 Limnothrix sp.
AAAGCGACGACTGAGCACAGTAACGGTCAGACCCTGTTGTTGTAATTCGATGGCGATCGCCAAACCGATGATCCCACCGCCCAAAATCAAAACATCCGCTCGCTCTGCCATAATCCCAATCGCCTTTTCCTTTCGGTGCATACTCTAAAGCTACAACCCCAATAATGACCGTCGCAACCCTGAAATGTTCAATAAAGTTTCCAATAAAATCTTCATAAAAAATCCCCATTCCAGCGAACAGGGATTTGATATCTGATGTCTGAAATCTGATATCTGAATCTAGGCGATCGCCAACTCAGGTTGCTTACGACCCGTTAACTTTTCGACCTCTGCCAATTCCTGCATCACCGCATCAAACGCATCCGGCGTGAGGGATTGAGGCCCATCAGATAAAGCCTTCTTGGGATTCGGGTGAACTTCGATCATCAACGAATCAGTCCCAGCGGCGATCGAAGCCTTAGCCATCGACAACACAAAACTAGAAACCCCAGTACCATGGCTCGGATCAATCATCATCGGCAGGTGGGTCAACGTCCGTAACACCGGAACCACCGACAGATCCAACACATTGCGGGTATATTTACTATCAAAGGTGCGAATACCCCGCTCACAAAGGATCACATTCGGATTCCCCTCCGCGAGAATATATTCCGCCGCCATTAACCAATCATCAATCGTTGCTGCCAAACCACGCTTGAGTAACACAGGCTTATCCTGCGCTCCCACCTTCTTCAACAGGGCGAAGTTCTGCATATTACGTGCGCCAATCTGAATAACATCCGCAACCTCAGCAATCTTGTCGAGATCCGCCGTATCCATCACCTCAGTAATGATGCCCAAACCAGAAGCCTCACGGGCAGCAGCCAAAAGTTCCAGCGCACTTTCACCATGACCTTGGAACGCATAGGGGGAAGTTCTCGGCTTGTATGCGCCACCCCGGAGGAATTTCGCCCCCGCCGCCTTCACCCGTAACGCCGTCTCGACGATCATTTCCTCATTCTCAACGGAACAGGGACCCGCCACCACAACCACCGGGTGATTGGGGCTGAAGGTGACATCACCATTGGGCGTTGGCACAACCACTTCACTGTATTGTCCGTGGCGATACTCCAAACTAGCTCGCTTAAAGGGCTTTTCTACCCGCAGTACACTCTCGATCCAAGGACTGAGTTCTTGAATCAACTCGATATTAAACTGGGCAGTCTCACCCACCAAACCGATCACCACTTTGTGTGTACCGACAATTTTCTCAGGAGTCAGATTCAATTCTTTTAATTCACCACTCAAGCGATCAATCTCGGCTTCAGGAGTGCCAACTTTCATGACAACAATCATGTTTTTTCCTCAAAGGTTACAACAGTGAAAATAATAACTTTTCTATATATTGACTCTATAAAAGACAAATTGCCGGCGATCGCCACCATCTCAGCCTGAATCTTGACATCTGACCTGAGATAGTTGTGATCACCGACAAAGCCCATGAAAAACATTTAAGCCCGGAAACCCTAAAAAACCAAGGGTTAAAACTTTAAGATTTACTGCGAGCTTCCTGACGACTCGCCTTCCAAGCCTGAACCATACGTCCAAGATTAAGGGCAAATTCTTCACCGCCCAACGGACTGCCGACGCGATCCTCATCCCAAGAAGTAGACAAAATCCCATAACTTAAGCCGAGCACCCCCAAGCCAAAAAAACCAAGGCTCACTAACAGCACAGCGACCGTTGGTAGTTCAATGATCTTGTTGATGACGACATAATAGGACACCACAAAGGAACCAATCCCCATTGCCGTCGGAACACCCGAAAAAAGTGCCATACGACGGATCATACGCTTACTGACGACATCAGGAATTGCCGACAGACTAGCATCATCGCGACGAACATTACGGGCACTCTTAGTGGGAGTCTTTGTCGTTGTTTGCTGACTAACAACAGGCTCCTTTTTAGGTGTTTTCTTTTGGGTTGAGCGTGGCTCAAAGGGTAGGGGTTCCCTTGGGGATTCAGGGGGCATAAATCTTAAACTTAGTGAAACTCAAATAGTAAGGTTGCGCGCTAAACGAGCAAATCTTAACGGCGGACACCAAGGCGACCGATGAGGGTTTGGTAACGTTCTTGGTCTTTGGATTTAATAAACTGGAGAAGGCGCTTGCGCTTACCAATCATTTTGAGTAGACCACGGCGGGAAGAGTGGTCTTTTTTGTTAACCTTGAGGTGCTCTGTGAGCTGGTTGATGCGAGTGGTGAGGAAGGCTACTTGGAGATCCGCAGATCCAGTATCAGTTTCGTGAATCTGATACTCGCCCATGAGTTCCTGTTTACGCTCTTGCGTTAAAGCCATAATTCCGTTTTGTTTAAAATTAAAATAACAAATATTGCAGTCTATTATGCTACCACTCTTTTTCCTGCACGACCATTGGTGTATTGAAAAATGCAAAGCATATTAAGGCACATCGAAGGACATGGCGATCGCCCATCATTACCCAGGAATTACCAACCGCTCACGGCGTAAACGGTCTCAGGATTGGCGATCGCCTGGGTTGCTGCTGATTCTTTTACCCGCTCTTCCATACAAAAAGTCGTCGTATTAAAACCACCAAAACGCTTAACCGTACTAGTTCTCAGACGCAGATCTGGATTCGCGAACCAAAAGCGCTCGTAGATCGTCATAGTTTCATATTCAGTGGTGAGAATCAGACCATCCTCCTCATCGAGATGGTAATCCCCTGCCACAGGGACAATCTCCGCATAGCCCCGTTCCCGCAGTAACTTGCCTTGCCGGGGATTATCCGCATCGGGAATGAGGGCAAACACCGTACTACCTTCGTGGTTTTCATTTTCCTTATCCCACTGCATGGAGCCTGCCCAAGTGACATAGGAACCGCCCACACTCTGGGTTGCATCCATTTCATGCATCTGACAAATCTCGATGATGCGTGGATCGTCCTTTTCTAGACTTTCGACTTTAATGTCAGACCCACCCGCCTCAGCACGACGGAAGGGGAGATGGTGGGTTACTCGCCGGGATGACCATTGTCCGGCACTGTACTGAAAAAATTCTTTGGCATCTGCAAAGCTCTGCATGGACGGATTTCCTGAAAAACTCTCAGTATAGTTTACTTGTCCATTTGGTCTAAAGCTAGCTTGACGCAGAATTATAGTCTAGAATATTTTTAAGAAGTGTTTTATTTTTGACGGAATTCTTGACAGGGGTGTTTTTAAATGTATTCAGATACATCAATGATAATCACTGCCGCGACGGCGAGGAGATAGTCATGTCCACAGAACAATCGTTAACTCTCGAACAAAGACTCAAGGTACAGATCTTTGAATCTAGGGCGCAGGGGCTTTCGTTGGAGCAGACCCAAGAGTTTCTCTTGGAGCTGTTCCGTCAAATGATGGTCAAGGAGAATCTGATGGCGAAGATGTTGAATAGCTAGGTTTTTGTGATCGATTCACAGTGGGTTGCGCCAGTTGTGCTCAATCTTGTGATCAGTTTGTCGATAAATCTGTTGTAAGTCCGTTGGCGATCGCCTCTACTGTTGTGTTGATAGTGGAGGCGATTGTCGTGAGAGGCAGTTGTTACACCTTGGCTTGCAAAATCCAGAGACCGCTGTAGGTTACGTCGGAATCGTCGGGCTGCACCAGGAGAAAATGTAAGCCTTTTGCTTCCTGTTGGCGCTGGTAATAGCGTTGTCCGGCGGTGGCGATCGCCTGGTCATGGAAAGTCATTACCACCCAGCGTTGGGTATCTGCTCCGGTGAGCAATAATCCTCCTGCCAAATTCTTTTCTGTTTCCTGGTAGATCACAGCCTGGGGGTTTTGTCCCTGTAACCAAAATGTAAGTTGCATGGACTGTCTGCCGCCATAGATAATCACGCCGGGAATAAAGGCATTCGAAGCAATCCCAAGGTTAACGGGGTTCAGGCGATCCGGCATCGACAGCACAGGAATCGGGCGATCGCCAAACATCTCCCAGAGATCCCCCGCTGGAATACTGGCAAAGCGCCATTCCTCGCCCCAAAGTTCATCGGGCAATGGTTGCGGTGGTGCTGGCATATCTGGCATTGGATTCGCCATCAGAAATAACCCCTCAAAAAAACTTCTAGATTTTCTATATTTTTTATATTTGCTGCTGATTCGACCTCAAGGGTTAAGCATAAAGACCCTGAATCCAATCCCATTCCTTGCGTAATCCCTCAGACAATTTCACCTGGGGGTCATAACCAAGAATCGTTTTTGCCTTTGTTACATCTGCACTGGTATGTCTGGCATCCCCCGTCGCGCGATCGCCATAATTCCGGGCGATCGGTTTGCCCACAATGCGATCAATTTCATCGAGAATATCGTTTAAAATTACCCGACTTCCTCCGCCAATATTAAACACTTCCCCAATCGCTTCCGGCACAGTTGCCGCCAACAGATTTGCCTGCACCGCATCACTCACAAAGGTGAAATCACGGGTTTGCAGACCATCGCCATAAATCGGGATCGTCTCCTCGGCGATCGCCGCCTTAAAAAACTTATGGAACGCCATATCAGGACGTTGACGGGGACCATACACCGTAAAATAGCGCAGCGAAGTCACCGGCACACCAAAATTTCTGTGGTAGAGAAAACATAGCCGTTCTGCCGCCAACTTTGTGATGCCATAGGGCGAAACGGGCTTCGGGCAAACCGTTTCCGGCGTGGGCATCGTCTCCGCATCTCCATAGACAGAAGAAGTGCCCGCATAGACAAACCGCTCTAGCGTACCCACCGCCTTCGCCGCCTCTAACATAATTTGTGTCGAACTAATATTGCGCTCGGTATAATCCCGAAAACCAGCACCCCAACTGGCTCGTACCCCCGCCTGGGCCGCTTGGTGAAACACAACCGACACATCCTGAAATAGCGATCGCCAGTCCAAATTTTGAATATCATCTTCAATCAATTGAAAATTCTCAAAACCTTTGAGGGCTGTCAAATTTTGTCGCTTTAAATTCTGGTCATAATAGTCATTGATCTGATCGACACCAATCACCTCTTGCCCTTGTTGTAGAAGAGTTTCTGCAAGATTAGACCCGATAAAACCAGCCGCCCCCGTAACAATGACTTTCGACATTTTTTTAGCAATATCCCAGAAATTTAGTCAAAAATTAATAGTATCAAACTAAACCAAAATTTGGCGATTTCACGGCAGTCTCGATGCACAAATCATGGGCAAAATTGTTATATTATCCCCAGGTTTTTAGCAGCAAAATAATAGAAAAATAGTAGAAAAAAATGCCAGAACTACCCGAAGTCGAAACAGTTCGCCGTGGCTTAGAACAAATCAGTTTGGGTCAAAAGCTCACGGGAGCAGAAGTATTACTGCGTAAAACCCTGGCATATCCCCCCGATGTTGATCATTTTCTCGGTGGGATTAAAAATTTAGAACTCACAGCTTGGCATCGTCACGGCAAATATCTTTTAGGCACATTATCCGATGGTTCCCACCTGGGTGTTCATCTGCGCATGACGGGGAAATTTCTCTGGACAACACCGGATCATGAACTACAAAAACATACGCGTCTAAGACTTTTTTTTGTGGGCGATCGCGAACTAAGATTTGTCGATACACGCACCTTTGGGCAAATTTGGTGGGTTCCGGCAGACACTGAAGTAAACACCGTGATTACCGGACTGGCAAAACTCGGAGCCGAGCCATTATCCCCAACTTTCACCGTGAATTATCTGCGCGATCAATGTAAAAATCGTCAGCGCCCGATGAAGACCTTTTTGCTCGATCAAGCCATGATTGCCGGATTAGGGAATATCTACGCCGATGAATCTTTGTTTAAAGCAGGGATTTTACCTACCCGCAAAGCTAGTAGTTTGACCTTAGGGGAAATCAAAAAACTCCACCGTGCCATTATCGAAGTCCTCGAAATGTCCATCTCCCAAGGGGGCACGAC
>JBIKYI010000198.1:0-5912 GCA_044355355.1 Limnothrix sp.
TCCATGGCCCCTTCGGCTTTTTGCGTCGTGACTTGACCTATCTTGCCAATACTTTGCTCCCTAGCGATAAGGCTGCGGCAAAGGAATTGATCGATGAAATCTTTGCCCATTTAGAGCGTCTTGACGTTGCGGCGAAGGACAATAATGTTGCGGCTTCTACCAATGAATATCGCAATGCTTTGGCTGATTTTGATGCTTTCTTGAAGCTTGTGCCCAGTGAAGCGAGCTAACGAATTGCTCGAACTAATTATTTTATTTAATTAGCGAAGTCATTCAATTTGGCACTTTATAAGCCTTACAACTAAATCACTAATAACTACATCTTTTTCATGGAATGGGCGGTCAGGCGATCGCCTTTTTTTGTTGTGTAATTCCAGTTTTTCCAGCAGTCTCGGTACAATGGAGGCATACCACATTTCAACAAGGGCTAAACAATATGGTTGCCAATACCGATGCGCAAACCCGTTTAGAACTGGTTTTTACATTATTTACTGAAGATGAATTAACTTCTCCTCTCTTCTCAAGTTTCAGCATTAAAGTTACAGATATTTTTAGTTGAAATTAATCAAAAAATAAGGGGCGATCGCCAATTGATCAAAACAGAAAATCCATTAACCTAGCTCTTGTGTAATTACTTTGCGCCAATAATCTCTTTTATCTTCAGCAGTTGCAGAGCCGATCAATTTTTTCCATGTGTCTCCATTTGCACCACTAGGATGGGGAAACTCAAGATGTTTAGTCTCTAAATTTAAGGATTTAATGGGATTACTTGCTGGCTTTCCCCAAGTAATAATTGCTATGGATTGGATTGCCTCTAATTCAGGCTTTAGTAATTCTAGAAAATTCTGTTGATCAACTTTTGGTAGTGTCTTTGATTTATAAGGATTTTCTGGATTACAGACCCACATTTTCCAAATATCTGTGAGATAGACTCGATACCCTAAATCGAGGAGATCTTGAAGCATATCAAAATACAATTTTGTTAGCTTTAACTTTTCACGAGAGCCTTTGTGATGTAAACCAAATGGTGTGCCGATCACTAATTTTTCGTAATCTTGACCTTGTTTGGGATCTTGAGCAATCACTGCCACGGTGGGCTTATTCTCGTTTCCGTCATCCCATTCCATCAAGCTGGGTAAATCAGTTGCAACGACGGGCGATCGCCGATAAACATTTTGAAAACTAGGATTTAGCGATTCCCAAAAATTTCGTTCCGTAAAATGCATCGGCCAATTCGGCTCATCAAAAGTATTGTTTATTTCCTGATACAGTGACTTTAATTGTTCTGGTGTTGTTTTGAAAATCGAACAAAGTAACTGGCAAATTTGTTCAAATTCTTGGGGCTGAAATTGGCAAAATAAAAGTTTTTTTGAAGTGTTCATGAGTTTTAGAATTAATTGATAAAAATACCATAGGTTCAGATCTCCCTTAAAACCCCAGATCGGCTTTTGCTAATTCTGCTTCAGTAAATAATTCCTGATCATCCATGTCTTGATAATCATTGATGCCAATTTCCCGATAGAACTGCTGATCATAGGGACGTGTTCTGACCACCACAGGCATCGGCAAGGCATGACCCAACACCAAAGCCTGTTGTTTCGAGTCGAGCTTTGCTAAGACCGATCGCAAATTTCCACCACCAGAAACTCCGGTGAAAATCGCGTCAATATCCTTTTCATCATTCAGTAAACAAGTCACCCTTGTGCCAATCTGGGACATTACTTCGTTATCAATGCCCGATGGTCGTTGATCCACCACTAATAAGGTGACGTAATATTTGCGCATTTCCCTGGCGATCGTTCCAAAAATCGTTTGATGCACAATCTTTGAATCGAGAAAACGGTGGGCTTCTTCAATCGTAATGACCAGTTGTCGAGGTTTGTCCTTGGGATTTTTGGTCTGGAGAAAATGATCGGCTTTCTTCACATATTCCGAATGAATTCGTCGTGTAATCATATTGGTTGCCAACATATAGGACAACATATTTGATTGGGAGCCAAATTCAATGATCACATGCTTTCCGGCTGCCAGGGATTGTAAAATTTGATCGATATAATTAAACGGACAAGCACCCTTGATATACTTCAAATTTTCCAGACGTTTCAGTTTGCGCTGGAGTGCCATAATTGACCCGGCATGACCTTGTTTCTCTTCGCAAAATATTTTGATATCTTCGTTACTCATATTGAGCAAATTAGAGATCCAATGTTTACCAAATTCGGAATAGAGCACATTGGCATTGTCTAAACTGGCTTCGGATAAACCTAATTCAAAGCCCACTAGCCGAATATCTTCGATTTCGATTTGGTCAAAGCTCAGGTACATTTCCTGTGCTCCCCTTACGCCGCGACGGTTGGTGGATTCGGCATCGAGGGTATAGATTTCCACTTCGCCGGGAAAAAGTTGCCGCAATCCTTTGACGGTGCTGACTCCTTTGCCCTCCTGCATGGCTTCCCAACCGTATTCTGAGTGCATGTCGAACATCAGGTTCACGGCGGCATGTTTGCGGATAATGCCGGAGAGGAGGAGACGGGTGAGGAATGATTTGCCTGTGCCGGATTTCCCGAAGATACCGTTGCTACGCTCGACGAAACGGTTTAAATCTAAGCAAATGGGCACGTCTGTATCGAGGGGCTGGCCGATCGCAAAGTTTTTCTTTTCGGGGTCGTCTTCCCAACCGAATACCATGCGAAAATCGCGATCGCTCGCTTCGTAGACTTGGCTAAAGTGGCTGGGAATGGTTTTGACGGGGAGTAGTTCTAGTTCGCTGGGGCGATCGCCATTTTGACCGTTACTGTGACCGTTTGTCTCGGAGGTCGTTGGGGTGAACATCAGCATCGGGGCAAGTTCTACCGTGCCGTAGGTACTGGTTCCGGCGAGGACAGCCTGGAGAAAATCATCGGCGGGGTTGGGGGGATCTGCCAAAATCCGTTGGCTGGATGTGCCGAGGGAGACATCGGTGAGGAGGCAAAAGAATTTGGAGCGGATGCCCTGGACAATAAGAAATTTCCCGACTCGCATTTCCTCCACGGAAATATCGCCATGTAAGCGCACGTCTAAGCCTTGACTCAGGGAACCTTGGATTACTGAACCGAGGGGATGGTTTTGGGTCATGGGTATTGAACTTGAATGGTGCAGTCGTGAATTTTTGAGTGGTCTTAGGGATTCGGCAGGATTATGCCACTGTTGGTGGGCTTGATGACCCGTTCCCAGGCTTCGATTTGGATCTGGGCGGGTGAGTAGGCGGCGGTTCCCCTAGGGATGAGTCGGGCGGTGGCGATCGCCTGGTTAATGGATGCGGTATTAGCTTGGCGTTGGGCTTCGTTCAGGATACCGTAACTCCACTGATCCGCTGCGGCTCTGCCTTCTGTCCTTGTGGCAGTAGAACTAGAGGGGATCTGCTGCGTCAGTTGAATTGCCTCTGCTAGACCCTGTACCGTTCCCCTGGAAGCCGCCTGATAGGCTGATTGTAGTTTAGCCGCTGCATTCATTTCTTGTCGCCAAGCGCTCACTTTTTGCTGCATATCGGTATATAAAGCCCGTCCAGAAGCGATTTGGTTCGCCACGGAAATAGCTTCCTCGAATCTCTTTTGATTGCCTAGGGCGACGGCGCGATCATAGATGGGCTGGTCTTCTCTGCGCTGGATAATCCCCTGCCATTTGCGAATATTGCTTTGGGCTTCGCCATATAAAGCACGACCTTGACCAATGGAACGGGCTTGGGCGATCGCCTCATTGAGTCCATCGGTACGGTTAGAGGCGGCAAGATCCTTTGCATAATCCAGGGTCGGCGTATCCTCGATGACTTCGATTTTATTTTGCCACTGATTGATCAGTTGGGTTGCCTCACTGTAGCGGGGATTGCCCTGAGGGATCAGTTTTAATTTTGCCATCCCCCTTTCCAAGGCTGCAATGGAACCATCGGCGGCGATCGCCTTACCCTGCTCCAACAGAGACACATCCGCAATTTCCTGCTGCCACTTTTCCGTTAACTTTTGGCTCTGGTCAAACACCAAACTAGAAGGCTGAATACTCTGAATTTGAACAATTGCCGCCTCCAAATCCGTCGTAGTGCCCTTATTCGCCAAGAGACCTGCCTGCGCCAAAATTTTCAAATCAATCGTCATATTATCAAGATTGACCTGACTAGGTAGACGAGCACTCAGATCTAACAACTCCTGCCAGCGATTTTGATCAACAATCTTCTCGATATAATCCACAATGTCATCACGAATCGACGCAATCAACTTTTGCGCCTGGGGATAAGCATAACTATCCTTCGAAATACGACTCGCCTGGTCAATCGCCTTCAGCCAATTCTCAATGCCCCCCCGCTCCTGGGCAAGATAAGCCCCTTCCAATTCACCGCTCTCCTTACGAGCCAACTGAATCTGATTGCGAGCCTCTTGGTACTTCGTCGTAGACCAATAATAATTATCCAGATAGCTCAACTGCACCACCGTGCGCAAAGCTCGATTGAGATCTCCGTCATTGAGTTCTCGCTTAAACCGATCAAAAATCTCCTCGCCCTTACGCCACAATTGCCGCCAAGCCTCGATCCGTTCCTCCGCTAATGCCCGCCCCGTTGACTTAATTGGCACTTCCTCCGCAATGGCGATCGCCTCATCCAGCTTACCCTCCTGGAACTTCACCTCACCCAACTCAATAATATCCTTCGTCCAAATCTCAATATTACGGTCAATATCCGGTCGCAAAGGGTGATCCTGAGGAAACCCACTCACCATACGGATCGCTTTCAAATAACTCGCCAGCGTTTGATTTTCTGCCTCAATCTGTGCACAATACAAACGTGTCGTTGCCGAAGCTAGAGGCACATAGAGCGCCGTGCAATTACTACTCCCGTTAAAACTCAGCAACACCGACGTTGCTAAAAAACCAACCCCCCCCGACATCACAATCAACAGCACCCCCAGAAAATGCCAACTAGGGAGACGAATTAAACCTTTAGTCGACTGTTCCGCCTCTGCCTCCGTCACCATTAGCTCTGCTGGTTCAATGGGAGTCGATAAATCCCCAGACTGATCAGGCGATGGAATATGGGATTGAACACCAGCGGATGAAACTGAAGAAGAAGACGACAAATTACGTTTCTGAGTCATATAAACCGCAGGCAAACAACTTTGTAGGGAAACTCGTACGGGAAGGTAGCCAATCCATGAAAATTTGACTCATCATAACACGCACATTATTCAAACTCCCACCTCATACAAAAACGCGCAGTGCCCTTCAGGATTACGTTCAACTTCTCACTTCTCGATTAATTCGTTCCGTAAATGTTTTCCTGAATTAAGGAAGAGATATCGTCAATAGTATTTTACATTAGCTATTCTTGATCCTCTTTTGGGAATATGCAGGGTGATATCGAAATATGTCTGATAATATGGCATCATTCGTCCCTCATCATCGTATTCTGCCCTTCTTTTCTTTGGAGAGGCTAGAATGCAAAACATCTTACGCACTTTTATAGATTTTAAGGATAGGTTTTAAAGATGGAACAACAGCCTGAAACCCAAGTAGAAACTGGAACTTCCCCGTTTAGTACCGAAGCACCCGGTTCTATGGCAACCCCTGACGCTGAGCAGCCTTGGCAAGAATGGGTTCAGCCTGTCACGATTGTCACAGATTTCCTTTCTGATCTGCCTGATGAGTTGGGCAAGTTCTTTGCTGATTATAAGCAACCTCTTGTGACAGTTGGTCTGATTGTTGCTGCTTTGATTACTGTGAAATTAACTTTCGCTTTAATTGGCGCAATTAATGAAATTCCTCTTTTGGCTCCGATGTTTGAGCTTATTGGTATTTCTTACACCGCTTGGTTTGTATATCGTTATCTGCTCAAGGCTTCTAACCGTAGTGAATTGGTTAGTGAGTTTGATGCTCTTAAATCTCAAGTT
>JBIKYI010000199.1:0-5910 GCA_044355355.1 Limnothrix sp.
TGACGCTACTAACCGAGAATTCATGACCGCGCAGCACTAGCACTTGTAACTCCTGCCCCGTTGCTGCATCCCAGAGACGCACCGTCCCGTCAGATGAGGCAGAGGCAAGGGTTTTCCCATCCGGGCTATAACTCACGCTCCTAGCCGAGAATTCATGACCGCGCAGCACTTGTAACTCCTGCCCCGTTGCTGCATCCCAGAGACGCACCGTCCCGTCACCTGAGGTAGAGGCAAGAGTTTTCCCATCCGGGCTATAACTGACGCTCAAAACCCAGGATTCATGACCCCGCAGCTTATTCCGTCCACTGTAGAGGGGGTAATTTTGTGAATTATCTGTTTTACGACGTATTGCCGTTTGATAAATAGGATATGCAGAAGCCCTAGTAGGGGTGGGGTTGTTAATCTGAATTTGATCGCCAAGCCAAGGAATACTTTTCGCCAAACTCAAAAAATAGTCGTATTTACGTAGGCGGTTGCTGGCGCGAATACTATCCAAGATCCCATCTAGGGAGCCGCTGCTATAGCCAAGTAGACCTGTTTCCATTTTGACCTGTAGGTTTGTCCAGTCGCGCATCACAACCACACCAAACGTAAAAAAAGAAAGGGCAATAACAATGCCCCCAGAAACGAGTTGTAATCTTCTTTTTGTTTTTTTAGCTAGGGCAATATCTTGGTTGAGGCTGTCTAGATTGCGGGTTAATTTGAGTCGTTCTTGCTTCTCTTTTTCGAGTTCCTGCAAGATTTCATCAATGCTATTTTGCTGACTTTTCCGAATTGGTCGAATGAGATAGTCATGGACAAGTTGATATTGACTGACTTCTGGCTCTAGGATTTCTACCACCAAGCCCGACATCACCAGAATTTCGACCGTTTCCGCAATTTGCCTTTCCTGTATTGCAAACTTTTCCTGCCACTGTTCCAAGTCTGTTTCCAATTCCCCCAAGGATTTCAGCACTTTATGCTCATCCTCATCGGTGAGGTAATAGAGAATCAATTTTGCGACTGATTCATTCGGTTCTCCACAATCTTGAATTGCCTCAGTTAAATAGCGATTAATCAGAATTTCCTTTGGGGTTTCCTCATCCGTAGCGAGGGCTAAATAAGCTTCTTTTGTACGAATTTCCCGCTGAATTTGTTGCCCGACAATCTGCAATTCAATCGGGCGCACCTCCCCAAACTCCGTCGTCAAATCTTCGATGAGGGTATCAATCAATTCCTCTGTGAAATTCACCTCGGAACCATCGGTTAAATACTGAATAACACTTTTGGCAGCTTCCGGCGAGAAATTACCGATGTAGTGGATGATGTCGCGGTGGAGAAGATTATTATCGATCGCCCCTAGGTCGAGGTTACGGGTTCCCTGTAGCAGTAGATGGAGATAATCTTCCCGTAGAGACAGAATAATTTTGACGAAAGGGATATTGAGACAACGCTGGAAAAATTCAAAAAATTGCCGTTGTTCCTTAGAATCTTTGACCCTGAAAAAAAACTCTTCAAATTGGTCAAAGATGAGAATGAGAAGATTGTTCTGGTCGGTGATTTGCTGGAAATATTGGAGGAGAGTGTCTTTACTCCCCCCTTCCGTAAGGGGGGTTGGGGGGGATCCTAAATCTGAGGACTCAACAGAAGATTGGTCGGTTGGTTGCTGTAAGGTGTGATCCCCCCGGCTGTCGCCACCCCCCTTAGAAAAGGGGGCAAATGTGGGACTAGATTTTATCGATTCGGCGATCGCCCCTGTCCAGTCCCCATAATTTCTGATTAAAACCGGAACCAAATCACGACCATTGAGAAACTTTTTCTGTTGAATCGCAGGTAGTAAACCCGCTTCAATCATCGAACTTTTACCAACCCCCGACTGCCCATAAAGCACCGTCAATTTATGCTTTGGGCGTGACAGTCGCTCCATAATTAACTGCACATCACCTTGCCGACCTGACTCTGCAAACTCATCCTTTTGAGATTCCCGATTCAGTCGCCGCAGGGGTTTTAAACGACTTGCCCCCACAAAAGCAATGCGTCCATACTGCTGTTCCAGCGATCGCCATTCCAGTTTGACCTTATAGGCATCCACAAAATGCTGATTTGCAAAATAGAGCTTGTAGAGTTGCTCGATTAAATCAAATAAAAAGTCAAGTTGATCACCATAATAATCAGTGGACTCTAACGCCCGAAGCCATGCATCCCAAGATTTTTGGTGTTCTCCTAGATTTTCGTAGGCGATCGCCATCAAAACACCATAAATTTCCAAATCTAGATTTTTGTCGGGGGGATGATTTGGAGTCGTGCTCAACTGTTGTAGCCAGTTAATTACTTCCGTGTACTTTTCTACTGCAATCGCCACCTGCCCCAGAAAAATCTTCGCCAATATCTGAACCCGCAACTGCTGAAATTCTTCCGCAACCTCTAATAACTCATGGGCTAGGTTTCCTAGGGTTGACCATTGTTTTAAAAAGGCTAAACATGACCCATATTTAGGCGCATAGGTTACCCAGAGTTCTCGCTCATCATGAATTTTCAGCAGAGCTAAAGCCTTTTCAAAAATTAGTTTAGCATATTGATATTGTTCATTTCGATAGAATACTTCTGCTTGATGTAATTCTGCTAAATTCGCTTTGAATGGATCAATATCTGCAAATAAATTGATGGCTTTCTCATAAAGTGCTATGGAATATTCAGGTTGAGAATCTCTGTAAAGCCAAGCTTTAACGAAATGTAAAATGCCTTTTTGATCGTTTGAAAGTTGAATATTTCTACTTGTTATTGTATTTGCAAGATTCTCAATCTCTACAGCAAAATTTTCTTTTCCTATGTAATGATTGATAAAAAATATGGAAGAATCATAATCATCAACATTTTCCCAGTTCTCCCATACTAATTTAATTAGCCAGATGAACTTATACTCAAGATCTTCAAGTATCAATGCTGACGGCATTTCTAAATGGACGGTAGGTGCAGCCCAGTTTTTGAAATCTGATGCTTGTTCATTAAAGATTCGAAAAGAATTTACATGTAGAAAAATAATAATAGGTAGAGAACAAGACTTTCTGATTTCTTCACGACTCTGATTGAAGTTAGCGAATAACTGATCAAAAAACAAAGACTTCTCAAAGTTATAAAGAATGATTGCCTTCGGTCGGCAACTATGTTCACTCACATAGGCATTGATCTTTTTTTGAATTTTTTTTAAGGGTTGATGGTCACCTAATTGTAAATTGACGTTTAGTAAATCGAGTTTTGTGTTTTCTAGCCATTTCGTCAAGATTGTGTTCCGCAATAACACATAGTCATATCGCACTAAAAACAACTCAAATTCGCCATCATTTGCGGCGATCGCCCATTCGAGGTCTTCGAGAATTTGTTGATTATGTGCAAATGCTGGATCATCCATCACTGTAATTGGGGCATCTCCCACAACACCGGATTTACGTCATACCAAGACCCTTGTTCATCGATATATTCATACACCGATAAGTTGCCGATTAAAGCCTCATAATCATCTGAACCACCCAGATCACAATGATCGAGGCGAATCCGTTTTAGCATTTCCCACTCATCCCGACTGATATTTTGCACATCCTCATTGCGTTCCCGGTCAAGGATTTTTTTCAAGCCTTCGTGAGTCAAAGGGAACTTTTTCTCTAGCGTAATCCAAGGATTCAGAATTCGCAGCAAATTACGTACATGACCACCACTCGCATCACAGAGGTCATTTAAGGTTTGCTCCGATTCAAAAATTTCTGCAATTTTTGTTAACCGTTCCGCTGCCGACAATTGCGGATAAGCCCTTGCCAATACCATTTGTTTCAGATGCGCTAGACCGACCTCATTCACCGAACCATCCCGCTGCCGTACCGGAACCATTGGTAACACCTTCGCCAGAGTCTTAAACCGTTCTTTCACCAACTGATAGGAATTCGAATAGCGCAACGCCAAGGGCATCGTATAGACCACATGACACTTTAACCGCGTCAACTCATCTCCGCGATCGCCAAACAAATATTCCGCCTGGGTTTTTGCATTACCATTGTCCCGTCGCTGACTGTGGAGCCGATCCAGATTATCCACCAGCACCACTAATCCAGCTTTTCCCGCCTCCCGCAACTTCTCCCCCACAGGCACAAATAAACCCTCATTAAGCACATCGATCACCTTTTCACTCTTCGGCTCCAGAAATTCCCGCAGGCGATCGCGGAGATCCCGATTTTTGCGAACAGTAGTAGAAATCTCCCCAACTAAACCAGAAAAAGACAAAGTATTTGTTTTCTCATCACTCAAATCAAAACTTCCCCCCAGTTCCCCAAAACCGGGAATTTTACCCTTCACATCAACCTTTAGAACATCCGAGAGTAATAACTTTTTCGCTCCCTGCAAGGTATCCGTAATTTTGCCCTTAATACTCTGATCTTTTTCCAAACTTTCACTCACCTGCCGGGCGATCGCCAAGAGAATTTCTGTAATCTCCGCATCCCCCATATCAAGGTCTTCATCCGAGACAAAATAGACCACATGAAAGCCATCCGCCTCCAACTTTTCCTTCAGACAGAGCAATTCCGTCGATTTCCCACAACCGATGTGCCCCGTAAACAACTCACATTTATAATCCGTTGCCTCTGCCCAAGCGATCGCCGTCCGCAACTCCTCAATAATCTGACCGCCCCGTACCTCTGAGAAATCGATGTAATAGCCCGCTGTTGTGGGGTCATGGGGATCGAGAGCTTTGGTTGGGTTGGTTGCTCGATAAAATTCTTGCGGAGTAACCATCGTTACCTGAGAACTAAAATTTTCTCTCTAAAGCTTACTGAAGTCTTTCCATAATGACACCAAGAATTTGTAATTCGCAGCAATCACAGAGATAACAACAAAATTACGACAAGGGCGATCGCCGAATGCCTGATCCTTTCATCACCCATCAGTTTGTTGCTTCATCAACCAACCAAAACCCGCACTCGTTGCAAACATAATAAGCGCATAAATAGCCGCAGGAATTGCCATCGTGGGCGAGTTTAATAAAGCAGGAGTACTGGCGATCGCAATTGCTAGCGTTCCATTTTGAATACCGACTTCGACCGTAATCGATTTTGCACTGGGATTATCCAATTTAGAAACTTTGGCAAAACCATAACCGAGAGCCATCGTGAAAATATTGAGAGTGAGGGTCACCCAACCGACCTGTAGGAAAAAGCTAGAAACATTCGCCCGTTCTTTGAGCAAAATACCAACAATGATCAGGGCGAGAAAAAATAGAGATAGCCATTTCACGCCTTTTTCGCAGGTTGCCGCAAACTTTGGGGCATAGCGATTGAGAGTCATACCGAGACTGATCGGGATGACGGTAATGACAGCAATCTGAATCATGGTTTTGCCAAAAGGTAAGGCGATCGCCGTGCCTGCCCCCATAAAATGCAACATCGAAAAATTAATGATCAGAGGAATTGTGAGGACTGTAATAATGCTACTCACTGCGGTCAACGTAATTGATAACGCCACATTGCCCTTGATCAAATAACTAATCAAATTTGAGGTGGAGCCACCAGGACAAGCCGCTAGAATCATTACACCAACCGCTAACTCAGACGATAGAGGAAATACATTCGCCAGACCAAAACCGACAAGCGGCAACATTAGCAGTTGAGCAATCAGACCAACAATGACCGCCTTCGGCTCAACCACAACTCGCTTAAAGTCATCAAGGGTCAAACTCAATCCCATGCCCAGCATGATGACAAATAATGCGAGGGGCAAGAATACGGCTGTTAAAAAATTAGATTCCATCAGGTTAATTTAAGCGCCAATTCAAGTATGAAGTGCAACAGGTTCTGATGATGACAGCAAGAATACTTCACTCGGAGTGCGATAGTCAAGCGATTTTCTTGGTCGATTATTAATTAAATCTACCACCTTATTCAACTC
>JBIKYI010000200.1:0-5906 GCA_044355355.1 Limnothrix sp.
TTAACTATAGATGCGTAAGTATATGTCTATGATGTCAAAAAATATCAATAAATCACCAGTCTTTTGATAGATAAATTATGGGTATATAGTCATGAATTCTATATACTCATGCTTTGATAGACATGAAATTTATAAAGTTCATAATTCTGGTATGAGTTTTATGAATTTCTTTACGTGGGCTTTGTAACTTTTTTGAATTATGTTTTTATATTACTATATTACGTTTTTATCATTGTTCTGAATCGGGAGGGTTTAATGCAGCAAATTTGTGTCGTATAGAGACTTCAGTCTCTGGGATGTCTCGTCGTTTCCAGCATGGATATCAATGATGAGCAATGATGAGCTTGGCTTGTTAAAATGCAAAAACTGTATCTCTATACAGTTAATCAACAGGTGCGACGAATAATTTTAACTGCAAAAATGGGTTTGAAAAATTAAATTCAGTAAAATCAATAAGCAGTTAAGTAAAGGCTTTGAATGGTTTGTATTTGCCTTATTTAGTTTAATTTAATTCACTTGAAGAACAATTATAGTGACATTTTTACTATCTCAAAATTGATGACAAAGTGATTCTATAATCAGCAAAATCTTTGACTAATCTCTGGAAATATTGCCGTAGGAAATCTTGTAAAATCAAGATTTATTTTAAGTTGCTATTAATCTTAAAGTGTAAGATCAGGTTATTAATATCTACTGCTCAGGAAAATTATAATCACGAGCATCAAAAATTCTTGGAACCATGGTTATTTGCCAAATTTTTGTTGGGCACGCACCACTAATTCTGCCGTAATCTCTTCCACTTCTTCCTCACGGGCTAACTCCTCAATGGTTTGGCGGGCTTGGGAGCGGGCATAGAAGGGAATATTTTTATATTTGGTTTTGGCTTCTTCAGTCCAGGGGATTTCTTCGGGGAAATTAGGGTAATTCATGGTCTATTGATAGTCTCAGCACATCCGGGGGTTTTTCGATAATAGCAGGGATTTATGGGCTTAGGAGGTCAAAAAGTTGAGTTTCGTTAAGTTCTGTAATGCCTAATTGGCGGGCTTTTTCTAGTTTGGAACCTGCATTTTCGCCTGCGACAAGATAATCGGTGCTTTTGCTGATCGAACTGGTGACTTTGCCCCCTGCGGCTTTGATTTTGTCGGCAGCTTCGTTACGTTTCAATGTGGGTAATGTGCCTGTAATTACGAAGGTTTTGCCTGCGATCGCACTGGTATGATTCGCGGGGGATATTTGCGTTTGCTCGAAGGTCAAACCGATCGCCTGTAATGTTTGAATTAACTGTTGGTTTGCCTCGACTCGAAACCAATCAACAACTGATTGGGCAATTTCTTCACCGATGCCGTACACGCCTTGTAATTGGGCAAAATTGGCATTTTGGAGTTTTTCTAAAGTGGGAAAATTTTGGGTGAGAATTTCGGCGTTGACTTTGCCCACAAAGCGAATGCCTAAACCGTAAATCACACGGGCGTAACTCTGGGATTTCGAGGCGGCGATCGCCTGCACCAATTTTTCGGCAGATTTTTGACCCATGCGGGGTAAGGCGGTAATTTGCTCTACGCTTAGATCGTAGATATCGGCGATGGATTTGACGAGGGCATTATCCACGAGCAAAATCACATTTTTTTCGCCCAGACCCTGAATATCAAGGGCATCGCGACTCGCCCAATGGACAAGGGAACCACGCAAAATCGCTGGGCAGGAACTATTGACGCAGCGTAAAATGGCTTCCCCTTGGGGACGAATCAGGGGTGAATCGCATTCAGGGCAATGGCTCGGCAATTCGTAGGGAACGGTATTTGGGGGGCGTAAATCCGGCAAAACCCGCAACACTTCGGGGATAATTTCGCCAGCTTTGCGAATCACGACGGTATCGCCAATACGGATGTCTAATTCTTTAATGCGATCGCCATTATGCAGGGTTGCCCGTTGTACCGTGGTTCCCGCCAGTTGCACGGGTTCCATGACGGCTAGCGGCGTGACGGCTCCAGTTCTGCCCACATTCACGATGATATCTTTCACAACCGTGGGGGCTTCCTCTGCGGCGTATTTGAGGGCGATCGCCCAGCGGGGGAATTTTTGGGTAAAACCAAGTTCTTGCTGTAATGCAAAATCATTGAGTTTGACCACTGCGCCATCGGTTAAATAGGGCAATTTTTTACGCCCTCCATCCCAAGTTTCAAAGTAGGTTTTAACAGCGTTTAAATCTGCACAAAGTTCACGGTTGGGATTCACCCGAAAACCCATTTTTTGTAATAACTCTAACGATTCCCATTGGCTTGTGGGTTGTTCTAAATCACCTGCTTCAGGAATGTGTAAGGTATAGGCAAAAAAGTCTAATTTTCGGTCGGCAACAATTTTAGAATCCAGTTGTCTGAGGGTTCCTGCTGCGGCATTTCTGGGATTAGCAAACAGATTTTCACCTGCTTTTTCCCGCTCTAAATTAATCTTTTCAAAGGTATCTAAAGGCAAAAAAGCTTCGCCACGCACTTCCACAATCGGTGGTGGATTATCAAGATTTAGCCGTAATGGAATTGTCCGAATCGTGCGAATATTTTGCGTGATTTCCTCGCCAGTAACCCCATCCCCACGGGTTGCGCCCCGTACTAATAAGCCATTTTCATAGGTCAGGGCGATCGCCGAGCCATCGATTTTTAGTTCGCAAACATAGCCCGAATGTGCCGGAATTTCACCGTCCAAAACCCGCTGCCATTTCTGTTCCCACTGCTGCAATTCCTCAAAATTAAACGCATTTTCGAGGCTGTACAGCGAAATATTATGCTTAACGCTTGTGAACTGTGCCGCCGGGCGATCGCCGACCCGTTGCGTGGGACTGTCGGGCGTAATTAACAGGGGATATTCCCGTTCTAAACCTTCCAATTCCCGATATAGCTTGTCATAAACCGCATCCTCCATGAAGGGATCATCGAGCACATAATAGGCATAGGCAGCCCGATTCAGTTGCGATCGCAATTGTTGCAGTCGAGTTTGAATATCGTCGGTCATGGGTCTTCAGTCCAGCAAAAACAGACGGGATCTTCACCAAGAGAAATCCCCCAAAACCATTATGACGGCATGGAGGATTTTCGGGGATTCGCTGTGTAATCGTGCGCAACCGTTCAGAATTTCAGCCTAATTTACGTCGGTTATTGAGCTTTCTCTGCTGACTCAGCGGCGGGTTTGTCTGGGGTAATTTGGGGCGTTGCGTCCGGTGTTATGCCTTCCAATTTATCGAGGGCTTGCTGTTCTACGGCATCGAGTACTGCCATGTCTTTAATTTGATCCTTGTACTTTGCGGGAGCTAAGGTAATCGCCGTGGTAAAGAACGGCTTGGCTGTGGAATCTTTGCCTTGACTTTTCAGTACCATCGCCTTCGCGAGGACGGGACGGAAATCTGTCTTATTAATCGCCATGGCTTGATCGTAGACGGCGATCGCCTCAGTGGTGCGTTTTTGGTCGAGGTACACCTGACCGAGCATGAGCTGAATCGAAGTCAGTTTTTCCGTGTCGATGTTAATGGACTTATCCGGTTTGGGTTTGCCCATTTCCTTGATGGTGAGTTGCAATAACTCGATGGCTCCCTCAGGGCGATTTTGTTCGAGCATCAGATCCACCATCCCCTGTAGAGCCTGAATATAGGTGGGATCGGTCAATAAAATCTTCTTGAATGCCGCTGCGGAACCTTCATAATCCTTGGCTTTCTGCTTCACTTGTCCCAACAGGATCAGATAGTCGGGGTTGTCGCCATGGAGACGGGAGAGGGTTTCTAGGGGCGCTGCCACCCCTGCCACATCGTCTAGTTGCAAACGGGTATCGATCAGACCCCGGAGGGCTTTTTCATTGGTCGGTTCTTTTTCTAGCCACACTTCATAGCTTTGGGCTTCCTTCTCTAGGAGGGCGATCGCCGGGTCTTCTTGATCCGTGACCTTGACCTCCGCCACTGCCGCCGCCCGTTTATTCATCACCCACTGGTCAAACTGCGGTAAAAACCAGAGCGCCCCAGCCAAGGCGAGGAATAGCCCAGACACACCATAGACCCAGAGGTGAGGGCGATAATACTTTTCGACGACTTTAGTTGACATGGCGACAGGGAGTTAAAGGGGCAATAAACTGGAGGGGAGACTGGGTAGATGCTGTGCAGATGGTTTGGCGCACTTTTGCAAGGGATGTTAGTCGGTATGTTCTGAAGTATCCGAGGATTGTTTCAGAAATCAGCTTGTAACTTGGCAAAATTCTATCTAAATTTTGCTGATTTATCATCTCTGGCTCTGCATTGAGTACAATAGGCAGGCGCTGGAAGGTCTTGAAGCTTAGTCTGCGGGCTAGTTGCTTCAGGTTCTATCCTATCGCGATGGCGATCGCCAAGCCGATGTCTATTGGTCACCATCGGACATCATTTTTGTTAGCCCTTTTGTTAGCCCTTATTTTTTGAGAAACTCTTGGATAAGCCTGTGTCTGAATCTACCCATCTACCCACATCGAGTAATGCCCCCAAGCCCGTGCTTGCTTCAGATGAACCCAAACAGCGTAATAATCCCATTCCCCCTGCCAGTCATCCCCGTCAATATCGTGCCATCGGCATTGTGCGCGGCAAGTACACCCCCGACGAAGCGGATCAACTGAGCAAAGGGGCGATCGCCACAGCCGACGGCAATATCGAAGCCGTACTGCTCGGTCGTGTGATCAGTCTGATTAAAAATCACATTGATCTCGAACAAGAACATGTCTGGGTCGTTTATCCCCGCACCAGACAGGATGATGATCACCTGCACCTCCAGATTTTGGGTATTTGGGAACCCGAAAACCTCGACGAAGAAACCGATGTCGAAGATGGGGAAGCGCCCCCCACCAGCCAAGAGATTGAGGACGGTTATTTTTCCATTCGCGGTCAGGTCATTTTCTACGATGCAGAGACCAAGAAAGTGATCGTCAAAATTCGTCAATCCCCGAAAAAACAAGGCGAAAAACCAAAATTTTTCAAAATTCAACTCATCGGCGCTTTACCCGAACGTCCCATTAACCACTTCTATGACTTCAAGGCGAAATTGCTGGATAACATCCTCAATATCCAAAGCTGCGAAGACATGGGCTACATCAACAACAACCGTCGTCGCCCCGGTGGTAAGCCCGGTGGTGGCAGACGTTTTGACGGCGCTAACAGCAATAACAAAGTCGTTAAGGGTAAGCCCCAAATCCTGAAGCCCGGTGGTAGCCCCGGTGCGGTTGCGCGGGAACGTCCGGTTCCTCGTCCGAAGCCGAAGACCGAGGGCTAGGCTATCCTCGACCGCAAGTCAGCTAACAATTCTCCCCTCCTGATGGCGATCGCCGTTGGGAGATTTTTTTATGGGAGTTTGTCTAAATCATGCAAGTCTAATCATGCAAAACGATGATTCACGACGATCATTTCTTAAAGTGTTGAAGTGTTATGGCGATCGCCTTTCACTGCCCAAGGGACGGCTATAGTTAAACATTGAGAGAGATAGAGAGGATACGCGATGATCACGGGTGAACTGAAATCGAAGGTGGATAAGCTCTGGGATACGTTCTGGAGTAATGGCATTAGTAACCCGCTATCAGTGATTGAGCAGATCTCTTATTTGCTATTTATCAAGCGGCTCGATGATCTGGAGTTGGTGAAAGAAAAGAAGGCGAAACGGCTTGGGGGTACGGTCGAAAAGCCGACTTTTTCACCGGAACAGCAGGATTGTCGTTGGTCGAATTTTAAGAATCAGAATGCGGCGGAGATGCTCGAAATTGTTCGGGATCAGGCTTTTCCCATGATTAAAAATCTGGGGACTGCGGGGGGAGCCTATGCGGTTCACATGAAGGATGCGACGTTTATGATCGCCAGTGCTTCTCTGTTGTCTACGGTGGTAGAGCAGATTGATCAGATTCCCATGGAGGAT
>JBIKYI010000201.1:0-5904 GCA_044355355.1 Limnothrix sp.
GAATACCACTTCGGAACAGGTAGAGCAGGTGGTGCATCCGGTCGATCGCGATCGCAAACGGGAATTATTGTCCTATCTGATTGGGTTTAATAATTGGCGACAGGTCTTAGTCTTTACCCGCACGAAGCATGGCGCAAACCGTTTGGCGGAGCAATTGGCACAGGATGGACTGAAAACCGCTGCAATCCATGGCAACAAAAGTCAGGCTGCCCGGAACCGTGCCCTGAGTGAATTTAAGGATGGTAAAGTGCGGGTGTTGGTGGCGACGGATGTGGCCTCACGGGGATTGGATATTGATCAACTGCCCCATGTGGTGAATTTTGAACTGCCCAATGTGCCAGAAGATTATGTGCATCGCATTGGTCGCACGGGACGGGCTGGCAATGAAGGGCGGGCAGTATCCCTTGTGTCCAGGGATGAAAAAGATTTGCTGAAGGACATCGAAAAGTTGCTGAACCGCAAACTCGATCAGGATGTGGTGCAGGGCTATGAACCCTCTGCCGCTGCCCATCAGGAGGAGGAAGAACCACGCTATGGTCGCCGGGGTTCTAATTCCGGTCGTCGGGGTGGTGGCGGTGGTCAACCGAAAAAGGCTGTCCCGAAAGCTCGTCCTGCCCGTAGTCGGAAGCCGAAACCCTCCAATCGGGGGAATTAAGGTTGATTTCGGTTAAGTTGGAGAATTGTCGATCCCTCCGCCTTCGGCACCTCCCTTAGAAAAGGAGGCAAGGGGATAGAAAGTTGATCTGACGATCGCCCCTAGATGATTGGTTACTCAGTTCTTAGGGCAACGATGGGATCGAGTTTGGCAGCTTGTCGGGCTGGAAACACGCCAAAAAATAAGCCGATGCTACCGGACACCCCCACTGCCATGGCGATCGCCACCACAGAGATCGGAGCAGCCAGAGGCGTTAACGCATTGGTGACGACAATACCACCGAGACCAAGACCCGTACCCAAGACACCGCCAATCCCCGCAAGAATGACCGACTCGATGAGAAATTGCACCAAAATATCATCCTGGGTTGCGCCCAAAGCCTTACGGAGACCGATTTCCTTCGTGCGTTCCGTGACGGAGACCAGCATGATGTTCATAATGCCAATACCCCCCACCAATAGGGAAATACTGGCGATCGCCGCCAACATGGTGGTCAAAGCTCCGGTGATGGTATTCGCCACATCCAGTAAATCCTGCTGACTTTGCACACTAAAATCATCCTCATCAACGATTTTGTGACGGAGACGCAGAAGATTTTCGATCTGGAAAGTCATGGCTCTCACCCGTTCCTCGCTATCCCCAGACACCGAGATAAAGGTTAATTCTGTGCCATAGGGAGAGGTGCGCCCAACGACCTGATTTGCCATGGTACTGAGGGGAATGTACACCGAGTTATCCTGGTTTGTGCCGAGGCTTGCCCCCTTTTCCTGCATCACACCGACGATATCAAAGGTTAAATTTTGCACACGGATTTTTTCCCCGATCGGCTCGATATTGCCGAACAGATCCTGCACAATTTCCGAGCCGACAATGGCAACGCGATTATTGCGTTTCACATCTTCATCGGTGATAAAACGTCCCCGCTCCAGGGTAAATTCCCGCACCTGAATAAACGAAGGTGTGACCCCAAGCAGTAAGCCCGTTTTATTGTTACCCCGGAAACGGACAGTGCCTCGACCGTTGATCTGGGGCGCGACTCCCTGCACGTTGGGAACCTGTTCGGCGATCGCCTCGGCATCTGCCAGGACGAGGGTTTTGGGGAGGTCGATGGTGGTGCGCTGGGCTGAACGGGAGCCGGGGATAATAAATAAAATGTTGGAACCCAGGGACTCAAACTGTTCCGCTGCCAGCTTTTGCGCCCCCTGCCCCAAACCGACCATCGCAATCACCGACGCATTGCCGATAATAATCCCCAGCATCGTCAAACCACTGCGCATTTTGTTGGTGCGTAGGGTGGCGATCGCCATCTGTAAATGTTCAAAAACGTGCAATGCCATCGCCGAACTCAAGTAAGAAGTAATGAAGTGATCAGGAAGAAGCGAGTAAGCCGCTAAAAACTAGAGATCAAAAATTTGACCTTATCTAAGGTAATCAAAAAATCTCGCGAATGGTTTGGCTGGAATTAATTCTCTTGAGATTAATGTTTGAGGCTCTCATATTGCGCCTGGGTAATGCGTCCCGTATCAAACAGCGTTTCCGTAATTTCCGAGATGGTCAGTACCGAGTGGGGACGATAACCCTGGGCTTCGATGCGCTCCTTAACACCACCCTCATGGTCAATTAAAACCACCATATCTTTGACCCGCAAACCCGCCGACTCTAATTTTTTTGCCCCTTCGACAATGCTTTTGCCACTGATCAACACATCATCAATCACGAGAATGGTTTCGCCCACCTCAAAATGACCTTCGATTACGCGCCTTGTGCCGTGGGCTTTGACTTCCTTGCGGGGGAAAATCATCGGGTGATTAAGCTGCAATGCCAGCCCCGTCGCCGTGGGCAGAGAGCCGTAGGGAATCCCTGCAATGCGATCAAATTCTAGGGTCTCGACAATTTCGCCATAGGCTTTGATGACCTGGCTAAAGACCTGGGGATTAGAAATAATTTTGCGCAGATCGATGTAGTAGGAGAAGGTTGCGCCGGAGGCTTGCACATATTCCCCAAAGAGCAAACAACCGAGGTCATAGAGTTGCAGAATGAGTTCTTCCTGGGGGTGACGTTCGGGAAATTTTAAGTCCCCATGCCAGAGATCAACTTTGGCGGGTTTCGGTGTGAAGGATTGGCGGAAGGTTTCGATTTTTTGGCGTAACTGATCCACCGCTGGACGACATTGCAGTTGACTCAGTTGATCGTTTGGCACGGGAATCAGCAGACCGGAGCGGTTTTCGTTGAGTCCTTCCCGCAAAATGTCTTCGAGGGGGTGGTTATCCTGCCAAATACTCCGGGCAAGAATCCAGCGTTCTGGCGCAATCTGTCTCACCCGCGAGAAGGTTTCTGGGCGATCGCCGCCAATTTCCAGGGCAACCTGTTCCGGGGTTCCCCACTGCTGGGTTTCCGCGACGAGGTGGAGATAAAAGGGCGTTTCTAGATCGGGATAGGCTTGCAATGGTAATGCGCCGGGGTTGGAGGTGCGACATTGCAAAAAGACGGCTTTATCGGGATGTAACAGAAAGGGTGCAATATGATCCTGTCCAGGATAGGGACTGAGGGTGACGGCATCTACGCCCCAATCTGCAAAAATCGTTTTCGCAAAAATGGTACTGGTGTTGAGGTCAGCATGTTTCGCATCGAGAATGACGGGCATATGCGCCGGAATCTGTGCCAAAACATTCTGTAACAGGGTAAAGCCCTCCGCCCCAAAGGCTTGGTAAAAACCCAAGGTCGGTTTATAGGCACAGACGACATCGGCGGTTTGCTCAATTACCCCATGCAACCATGTCTGCAAATTCGCCAACAAATCCCCCTCGCTGAGTTCTGGGGGCAACATTTCCGGGTTGGGATCGAGTCCCGCCACGAGTAAACTCTGGTTCTGGGCGATCGCCTGGGTTAGTTTCTGAATAAAACGAGTATGCATTAGCTCCAATCCTGTAGATCCTCACCTTGCCGTAAATGACTATAGGCTCGTCCCGAACGATGAATTTCACGGGTTTTCTCAAATAGCGTCTCCTCCGTCAAACCCCATTGCTGGAACAATAACTTCAAATCCTGTTGTAGTTCCCGCGCCCCCGGAAAGCCCCGATACCGAATATGCAACCGCGCCAATTCCACCAGATGATGTTCCGTTGGATTTCCTTTCAACAACTGGTCAATCACCAGGCGATCGCGATTAGCTTGGGGATGGGTTTGATCTTGCGGCATTTTTTCAGATATCAGAGGTCAGATATCAGACATCAGTGAATATGAAGAAGCGAGGAACGAGGAAAATTGATGCGCATCTTTTCCTTGTCCCAAATTGTTGCATTCATTTCGACTCCCAACCATTATCCTTGATATCTGATGTCTGATAACTGTTCACTGAGTTAAGCCGTGCTTGAGGGCATAGCGGACGAGTTCGGTGCGGCTGTTTGTGCCAGTTTTGCTGAATAGACGACTGACGTATTTTTCGACGTTGCGGACACTGGTTTCCAGTTCCTTGGCGATTTCTTTGTTCATTAAGCCCTGGGCAACGAGATCGAGGACGCTTTGTTCGCGGGGGGTGAGGTCAATTTTCAGGGGAGGTGGGGTGGTGACCATCTGGTTTTGTTGCCCCAAAAATTGCTTGATTTCCCGTAAGTCCTGGGCAATGCCTTCGAGATTGGTTTCGCCGCCCCCCTGGCTTTCGGCGATCGCCTCGCCCCTGGTCAGTAAATTTTTAACAATGGCTTCTAATTCTTCCGGTTCAAAGGGTTTCGGGAGATAGGCATCACAACCCGCTTGGTAACCCTGGATGCGATCGCTCGTCATGCCCCGCGCCGTTAGGAAAATTACAGGCAAAGTTTTAAACCGAGGATCTGCCCGCAATTGCCCCAAAAATTCATAGCCGCTCACCTTGGGCATCATGACATCAGAAATCACCAAGTCCGGCGTAAAAGTTTGCAGCAATTCCCAAGCTTTAGTGGCATTTTCTGCCGCCGTCACGGATAATGCATCATCATCATCGAGATAAGCCTGCACCGATTCGCGCACACCGGGTTCATCATCAACGAGCAAAATATTGTAGGTTCTATCCATTGCCGATCCTATATGGGGCTAGATCTGATTATATCCTTTAAGTTTTTCCTTCTGGGGCGCAACCAATGACTTTGGAACCTTCAGTGAACTCTTTCGCTAATCCTTTCCCGCCATCTTTCTCACAAGCTTCAGGGAACTCTTTAATGGTCTTTGTCTATGGCACGCTCAAACCGGGTGAGGTGAATTATCCCAGGTTTTGTGTCGGTCGGGTGGTGTTGGTGGAGGCGGCATTGGTCAGGGGCAAATTATTTCAAATTCCCTGTTATTCGGCGCAGATGCCCGATGGTTATCCGGCGATGACGGTAGGCACGGATTGGATCGAAGGCTATGTTTTAACCTTTGTGGATCAGGGTGACGAAGTGTTGCAGGCTTTGGATGAGTTGGAAGATTACCGGGAGGGGCGATCGCCTGCCGAAAATGAATATCAACGACAAAAATTACAGATCTTTACCCCCGATCAGCAACCGAAGGGAAACGCTTGGGGCTATGTGATGACCCCAGAAAAACTCGCAGAATTAGGGGCGATCGCCCTAGAGACATCCTGTTGGAGTAGCCGCCTTGCCCAGCAGATCAGAGCAAAGACTTAGGGAAACCATCAGATAATCAAACGGGCACAATCGGAAATGTTTGTGGTGTCGTTAACAGTTGGAGGGCATCTTCTAAAGGCATCGGTCTGGCATAGTAATAACCCTGCCCCAAATCACAGCCCATCGCCTTCAATGCTGCCGCCTGTTCCGCCGACTCAATCCCCTCGGCGATCACCGTCATGCCTAGGGCTATGGCGAGATTAATCATCGCGGCACACAGACTGACACTCCGGGATTGATTTGATTGATTGGCTTTGTTCTCTAAACCATCGACAAAGGATTTATCAATTTTGATGCTATCGAGGTGATAGTTATTGAGATATTGTAAACTCGAAAAGCCCGTCCCAAAATCATCCAAGGACAATAAAAAGCCTTGCTGTCTAACCTCTTGAGTCCATTGTTTTGCCAGATCACTATCGAATAAACTACGCTCTAAAATTTCTAATTTGATCTGATGGTGATCAATGTCGAGGAGACGAATTTTTTCGATCAGAACTTTGGTAAAGGTCGGTTCTTCGATCTGCCGACTGGCAATGTTAATGCTCATAAACAGGGGGCGATCGCAGAGGGCTTCCATCATTTTTAATGCCTGACCACTTTCCTCGATCACCC
>JBIKYI010000202.1:0-5872 GCA_044355355.1 Limnothrix sp.
TGAATTTTTGGTTAGATTTAAACCAAATTACGGAGCATTTTTACAATAGATAAAAGTATTTTACCCTGGGAGATGAAAGCATCAAGTTTTTGTTTTTGTTGTACTATACCATAGGCAGCTAGGGGCAGAGAATTGAGATTATTTACCATCATCTCAGTTTGACTTTGTAATTGTCGTTCGCATAGATTAAATTGCTGCCGAGATTGATAGAGTAATTTACGCCATTCCTGAATTTTACAGAGCAAAAAGATGTTGCCACTAATCAGTAGCAAATTAAAGGCGATCGCCATCACAAAATTAATATTCCAACTCATTGTAGTGATTCCATCGTTTGAATACATTGTTTAAGATCTTGCTGCATGGTCACTGGATCCCGGTGATAACGACGACCATGACCAGGTAGAATCCAGGAAATTTCAGGATAATGAAGCAGTTTTTTCATGGATTGAATTTGTTCTTCCCATGAATACCAACAAAAATTTCTAAAGCCTGTTAATCCACCAATACTTGCTGAAAATGCCAGGTGATCGCCTGTAAATAAATACTGTTTTTTATACAAAAGAATGGTGTGACCTTTGGTATGTCCTGGCACGGGAATGATTTGAATATCTTTCAGAAAAGTAATCGTTTCTTTTCCCTCTAAAATAATTTCAATATTTTGTGTTTCTTCTGTCAGATCGTCTATATGTAGTAGGCGATCGCCACCAAAATAATCATGAAATTTTTGATGATCTGCAACGTCGTCGCGGTGGGTAAGATAAATATATTTTACGCCACCCATTGTCGCTAACCGTTTGACTAAAGGCGGATTAAAACGAGGAGAATCAATTAAAACATTCCCTTCTGGATGCTGAATAAAATAGGAGGCTGCGCCAAAGGATTTATTAGAATGGTAACCGCAATAATAGATATTTTCGACAATCTTTAAAGGAAATTCTGCTTGGATATTCTGAATATCTTTGGGGGGTTTCACAGTTCCAATCGAAGCGGTAGGACAGGCGAGTAATGCTTGCAAAGCCCCTCGTCTTTCTAGACTGGTTTCCGGTTGATGATAGACTGCCGATTTGTGATCTCGGCGGTGAAAAATATACGGGGTTAGCCAACGACAAGTATCGCAATCAATGCAGGTACTATCTACATAAAATTCCCCTGGGATATTCTGCGATCGCCTATTCTTGAGAGTCGCCATTGACGTTACCTGATTTTCTTCTTTGCTCTCCAGGATTTTAACACTTTGCCTATCCGGAAACTGATTGTAAATATTTACTAAAAAGATTTACTAAAAAGATCAATGATTGAATTGACAATTAGATCGTCGAAAAATTCACGAAATATTTTGTTGTTTTAAATACACAAAGTGCTATAATGGGGGTATAGAAGCGAGGTAAGAACGATGGTAGGTGGCAATTTAGAAATTACGGCGAACGATTACAGCTTATTGACAGATCTCTATCAACTCACGATGTCTGCTTGTTATGTGGGGGAGAATTTAGCAGCAACTCCCGCTCGATTTGAGATGTTTGCCCGTAAGTTGCCGAATGGGTTTGGCTATTTTGTAGCGATGGGTTTGGAGCAGGTTTTAAGTTATTTATCAGGGCTACATTTTACGGCAGAACAAATTGATTATTTGCGCAATACTGGCATTTTCAATCATGCTCCTGAAGCATTTTGGACATTATTAGAAAACGGCACATTTACGGGGGATGTGTGGGCTGTGCCGGAGGGAACGGTGTTATTTCCCCATGAACCTTTTCTGCGGATTGAAGCGCCTTTATGGCAGGCTCAGGTGGTGGAAACTTTTATTTTGAATGCGATTAATTATCAAACTTTAATTGCAACTAGAGCAGCAAGAATGCGCCATGAGGCGGGCGATCGCCAACTATTAGAATTCGGGACAAGGCGAGCCTTTAGTCCTCAGGGGGCAGTGTGGGCAGCACGGGCGGCTTTGGCAGGGGGATTGGATGCCACATCGAATGTTTTGGCGGCGGCAAAATTGGGGGTGAATCCGGTGGGCACGATGGCCCATGCTTTGGTGATGGCAGTGGGAACCCTCGAAGGTTCTGAGGATGAAGCTTTCCAGGCATTTCATCGATATTTTCCGGCGGCACCATTACTGATCGATACCTATGACACGGTGCTTGCTGCGGAACGTCTTGCCCAGAATATTCAGGCAGGCAAAACGACCTTATCCGGTGTGCGCTTGGATTCCGGGGATTTGGTGGCATTGTCCAAAACGGTTTATGATCTCTTGCCCGATGTCAAAATTTTTGCGAGTGGCGATCTAGATGAGTTTGAAATGCAGCGTTTGCAAGGGTTGGGAGCAAAGATTGATGGTTATGGTTTGGGGACGAAATTAGTGACGGGTGCGCCTGTAAATGGGGTTTATAAACTGGTGGAAATTGCGGATAAACCAACGATGAAAAAGGCAAAAGATAAGGCAACTTATCCTGGTTGTAAACAAATTTTTCGTGATATTCAATGGGGGGGCGATCGCCTTGCTTTAGCCACAGAATTACCTCAGAAAAATGAACAACCATTATTAGTTAAAGTGATGGCAAATGGTCAACGTTTATTTGCACCAGAAACCCTTGGAATGATTCGTCAACGCACCCAAGCAAATGTCAATCAACTGCCAGAAGCTGTTAAACGATTAGATGCACCGGAAGTTTATCCTCTCGTAATTTCTGAGCAATTACTCGCATTGACGGAGGCGATCGCCGCAAAATTATCATGAGGGGTTTGAGTTTATAAGCCGATCATGACACTTCTGAAATGACTGCAATGATGGCGAGTAATTATCTGGCGATTATCCTAAAATTTAGGATCTTAGTAAAACCACAAAGCCTGATTCTCTGAAGGTTGGCTATTCTAAATTGCGGCTAATCATCTTGGCGATCGCTTTGAATATCGCTATTTTTTCCCTTTACAATTTTCTGGAGCTAAGGTGATGTATTTCTTCTAAAATTAGGGTTTAATATTTTTTGTGATGATTTTTCCTGGAGTGTAATTGTAAACAATGATAATCCTGCCTTTTTTGATTGGTATGTTGTTGGGAGCAGGCATTCTGTATCTAGTGCTGAAAAAGCGTATTGAACAATCTGCGACGACAGAACTGGAACTCAAGCAGCTTCGTCAAGCGCTTACTGATGCGGAAGAGGCTCACCAATTGCGTCTCAAGGAGGCGATCGCCACCCTCCAGTCGGATTACCAAGAGAAAAATAAGGGCAATCTCAAAGCACTTAGCGAGAAATATGAAGCGAAATTATATAGTCTTGAGCAGCAATTAAGAGCCGTTGCGACTCAAAATAAAACCCAAGCAGCAACCCAAAATGCAGGGGCGATCGCCGACAAATTACCGGAGGTAACCCCCAAGGAAAACCCGGTTGAGACAGCAACTTTTGCCCCACCAATCCTCGCCGCGAACATTATCTACCTAACCCCGATTCCCGCAATTCCCACCTCAATTCCCACAGGCAAGGCGATCGATCCACCCATCTTGGCACAGTTCGCCAAAGACATTGTTCCCTCCGTGATTGCTCCTATGGTGGTGAACTCTGTGACTAGTTTTGAGCCACCGATTTTAGCCGCCACGATCGCCTATCTACAGCCCCAACCGCCCAAACCCATCTCCACACCGACAGGCAAGATGATCAATCCGCCAATCCTTGCCCAAACCTAACTATCATCAGGGTGCTTCTAAGCCGAGGCAAAATGGATTAGAAATAATTGCACCTCAGCAAAGGACGACAAACCAAAGAGATAAGTGCCAATCCAATAGCTCATCAGACTGAGGAAACTCAGTACCAAAAAAACTTGCCAATTGCGGTAACCACAAAGTTGCAGGTCAAGATAACAGAGCATTCCCGCTGATACCAAAACGAAAAATCGCGCAAACTGATTGAGCCAACACACAATCACCACCGCTGCCAATGCCCAACCCAGCACAGAGAGTAGAGCCTTCGCATCCGAACGTAGCCAACTGCCAAAGAGGATACGCACGATGCGTAGTGGCGCTGTCAAAACAATCATTAACGACAAAATCAAACCCGCCCCAAACCACCAACTGATCCGTTCGGCGATCGCCTGATCAAAAGCAATATGCCAGGGAATCTGCGCCACATGCTCCAGCATCCAAGCTTCCCACTCTGGAAAAACACCCGCAGCAATCCAGCCAAAAACCCCATAGGTCAGACAGAACAAACCCAGAGAAATCCAGGGAATAGCACGTATCTTCGTAAGGAAAGAACCAGACATTATTTGAAATGAGTGAATAATGATCGAATAAATAACGACTTGCCTTTAGCATAAGCCGATCCTCACCCCAGTGCGATCCATGTGCAACAAAAAATCGGACGATCCACAATGGACAGCCCGATTAATCGATCTATAGGTTTTAAGATTTTGCAAGATTTTAGAACAGATTTCGCAAAACGGTAGCAAGCCCAAAAAGGCAAGAACCTAGGACATCGCCTGAGTGATGACATCAAAGAAAGGAGCCGCAGTTGCCGCTTCCTCAGAATCCAGCACACCCAGAGCTGCATCCTTGAGACAACGAATCGCGTCAACCATGCCAGTTACAGGTACATCAAGGGCGTTGTACATTTCCTTAACCCCGATCAAGCCAATCCGATCAATCGGATCTCTGTCCCCAGCTAAAACACCATAGGTGACCAGGCGGAGATACCAGCCATAATCACGCAGACATTGGTTATACCGCTTCGTAGTAGCAGCATTGCCGCCTGCATTACGGTATTCAGGGTGGATACTAAATAGTTTCTTTTGGGCTTCATCAACGATTTTTTTCTCGTTTTCAGCTAGAGTCTCGGCAATACGGATGCGAATCGCACCAGTCTCCATGAAACTTTTCATTCCGGTCAGTTCACCGCTGCTCGGGTAGCGGAGTTCGTCATCGGCTTTCAGGATAAATTGACTAACGACGCTCATATTATTGCAATTTTAATAAATGGATTTTTGCTTAAGTGTAATAGCTTTGTCTATTCTCTCACAAGGCATTCAGGCTACCGCGATCGCCCCCAGTTTTTTAAGAAAAGTAAACTTTTGACGATTTAACGAGGATTTTTTTAGCCAAGAATCCCCTTTGCTAGTAGCGAATACGCGGATCAATAATGGCATTGATAATGTCAATCGCCAGACTAACCACCACCACAATTGCCCCAAAAAATACCATAATCCCCTGCACCGTGGGGTAATCCCTGAGGGAGATGGCTTGATACAAACGGTTGCCCAGCCCTGGCCAGGAGAAGGTGACCTCGGTCAAAACTGCTCCCCCCAGGAGTGCTGCAAAAGTTAATCCCAAAACCGTAATCACAGGAATTAAGGCATTTTTTAACGCGTGGTTCCAGAGAATTTTACCTTCAGGAATCCCCCTCGCCCTTGCTGCTTCCACATAATCCGATTGGAGCGTTTGGCGCAGATTCACCCGGACAATCCGCTCAAAAATGCCACTGAGTAAAATGCCCAAGGTGGTACAAGGTAGCACGAGATAATAAAGGGCAGTGCGCAGTTGCAGGAAATTGCCCGTGAGGAGACTGTCGAGGGTATAAAGTCCTGAGATGCTGGGTGGTGGCGGGATATCGATGGGAAATCTTGTGCCGAGGGGGAACCAGCGGAGTTGCACCGCGAAAATCAGTTGGACAACCATCCCCATCCAAAATAGGGGGAGGGCATAGGTAATGATGCCGAAGAGCCGACCGCCAACATCCCAAAAAGTCCCTTGGCGGGAAGCGGCAAACATCCCTACTCCGACACCAACGATGACGGCGACGAGCATCCCAAAAAAGGCGAGTTCAACGGTGGCAGGGAAATGTTGTTGGATCACATCCCAAACGGCTAAACCTCGACTGGTGAGGGA
>JBIKYI010000203.1:0-5857 GCA_044355355.1 Limnothrix sp.
GCTTCCGTTGCTGAATACCAGCGACTGGAGTTCTAACAAAGGCTTAATCCCAACCGATTAAGGTCAGCAAAATTCCCAGCTTGCTGACAGAAACAAGTCCACTTCTCGTAAGTGGCAATCAAAGAAAAAACTCAAAACTGTTGTTGTTTTTGGAGAACTACTCCCATGTCTCACTTTAGTACCCTACGCACGAAAATCACTGACGCGGAAGTCCTCAAGTCTTCCCTGCGTGACCTCGGTATTTCCGTTAACACCGATGCCGCAGTACGGGGTTATAACGGTCAACAAATCCAAGCTGATATCGTGGCAACCCTTGAGGGTGACTATGATCTCGGCTGGACTCGCAATGCAGATGGCAGCTTCGACTTGATCGCTGACCTCTGGGGCGTTGCGAAGAAGCACAACCAAACTGAACTTATCAATTCCATCAATCAGAAGTATGCCGTGACTAAGACTTTGAGTGAAGTCAAGCAACGTGGACTCAACAATGCCAACGTTAAGCTGGTGTTGCAAAACTAATTATCTTTGATGATTTCCTATAATTCTTCGGGGTTGATTCTCTACTTTGGATCAGCCCCATTTTTATGTTCGCTGTTATTTTTAATTATTATTTTTGCTCGTTATTCTGAGTTGAGCATCAGTGTTGAATATCACCGATTTTTCACGGATCAAAGCAGATCTATCAGCCCGGCAAACATCTTTAATCAGCCGATCAGCGTCATCAACCCTAGGGGCGATCGCCTACGGACAAGAATTTTCCTTAACAGCTAAATCCGCTAACAACTGGCAAGCATACTCCGTACAACAACCACAATCCACCCCAACTCCCATCGTTGCCGACAATTCCTGTAAGGAACAATGCTGTTGCTGCACGATTTGGCGAATCTGCTTTTCGGTAATACCTCGACAAACACAAACGTACACTTACTATCCTCTTTATTCGTAGCTTTACTCTATAATACGATGTATTGCTCCAATTATTGCAAATAATTCTCAAAATTAATGCGATTAGTTATGAAGAATAACTTTTTTTGAGCAGTGGTTTAACAGCCAGATATTTTGTTGTAAGCTTTATATTGCAGATGCTTCAAGGGTTCTTGGGGGTCTAACTTAATTATTCGAGTACATTAAAATGCAAGGAAAGTCTGCAATAAATACTCAACTGAATATTGCCTTAAAGTCACAGTTGACAGCAATCAACCAGTTCTTTCTTCATGCCCGCATGGTGAAAAATTGGGGACTAGAGGCGCTGAACCAAAAGGAATATCACTATTCCATCAAGGCAATGAAGCAAGCGGATAGTCTGATTGAGCGAATTTTGTTTCTTGAAGGATTACCTAATCTCCAGAGTTTAGGGAAATTGTTGATTGGTGAAGATGTGCCGGAAATACTGACAAATGAGTTAACTGTTTGCCAAACCATTCGTCAAGAATTAGTGACGGCGATCCAATGTTGTGAGCAGGAACAGGATTATGTCAGTCGGGAGCTATTGGCAGAATTATTAGAGGAAACAGAAGAGCAGATTGATTGGTTTGAATCTCAACAATGGCTAATTGAAAATTCTGGTTTGCCTAATTATTTGCAATCAATGATCTAGTTTTTGAGAAATTTCTAAAAACTCGTTTTTGATTTGGTCTTTGATTCGTTTTTTGATAATTTGAGAATATTTGGAGCCACAAAAAAAGATGAAAGGTAATGACAAAGTATTGGCGCAACTTCATAAATTGTTGCGGGGTGAACTGGGGGCAAGGGATCAGTATTTTACCCATTCGCGGATGTATCAAGATTGGGGCTTGAATAAACTCTATGAGCGCATTAATCATGAAATGCAGGACGAAACAGAACATGCAGCGCAGTTGATTGAGCGGATTTTGTTTTTAGAAGGTACACCGGATCTATCTCAACAGGATGGTTTAAACATTGGTGCGACTGTGCCTGAAATGCTGCAAAATGATCTTGATTATGAGTACAAAGTAATTGCTGATTTAAAGAGGGCGATCGCCATTTGTGAGCAGGAGCAGGATTATCAAACGAGGGATATTTTGCGACAGATGCTAGCGGATACTGAAGCGGATCATGCTTATTGGCTGGAAAAACAATTGAGACTAATTGAAATGATTGGTTTACAAAATTATCTGCAATCTCAAATGTGATGTTGATGTGTTTGTGTTGATTGGGTTGATTGTGTTTAGCGATAGCCGTTGCGGTTAAGTTTGAGAATTTCTAGTCCCTCCGCCTTCGGTAAGCTCAGTCTTTCACCTTCGGCAGCTCCCTTAGAAAGGAAAGCAATGAGTGTCTAATTTTTATTTGGAATAACCATATCTTTGATGTTTTTCTATCATCTCTTGGGGTTGATTCTCTTCTTGGAGTCAACCCCATTTTTACGTGATGTCTGATATCTATTCAGCGATTACTGAATTTTGCCAATTTCCCGACCGATCACCTCGATATCGGCATAGTTTTCATTGCTGGTTTCAATGAATTTTGTTGCGCCAAAGAGTTCGAGGATTTCTTTTTGTTCTGGCTTAGTGGGGTCTAGGGCGAGTAGAGCCTGTTTGACCTTATCGCTAAAGCCTTCGCCATAACGTTGATCTACTTCGGGAGAAATCACCCAATGGTAATCGTAATAGGCAGGCGATCGCCAGATCACTTTAACTTTATTGGTATCAACTTTGCCCTCCTCGACACGACTTTTCCAGACCTGTTCATTGAGCATACCCGCATCATAGGTTCCGGCTTCGACCAATTGGATGGTGGCATCATGGGAAGCCGAAAAACCAACTTCGCCCTTTAAATCCTTGAGGGAAAAACCTGCTTTTTCTAGGTAGTATTGCGGCATTAAACGCCCGGAAGTGGAGGATTCGCTGCCAAAGGTGAGGGTTTTGCCTTTGAGTTGGAGTAGGTCGGCATCGCTGGGAAATTCTTTTAATTCACTATTCACATTGGCAATGAGGACGGAATGGAATTCCGCATCGATGTCCCGTTGGGCGATCGCCTCAGCTCCAGGCACTTGCAATCTCGCCTGAACACCCGTTAAGCCACCGAACCAAACGAGATCGAGATCCCCTACCTTAAACGCCGTGACCGCTGCCACATAATCCGTGACAGGCTTGTACTCCACGGGAACACCCAATTCCGCCGTGAGATAATCCGCCAAGAGACCATAGAGGCGCTGTAATTTTTCGGGATCCTGGTCGGGGATTGCCCCTGCCATCAAGGGTTTAACCGTTTCCGTTGCCTCCGAGTTGGTTGCGGCATCGGGGGTGGAGGTGGGTGGTGTAGTGGAGCAGCTTCCTAGGTTCAGCGCGAGAAGACAAAGGGTAGATAGCAACAGCTTTTTCATGTAGTTAACGTCGATTAATGTCAATTAATTCGAGGTGATTTGGGTAATGAACAACGTTTGAGAAGATTTTAGATAAGAAGGATCTTGAAAATATATTCCCCTAAGATATCAGAAAGCCCTTTCCCTGCTATCTGAGGCGTTCATGGCGTTTTTGAATTGGTATTTTTTGCTGTTCTATAGTATTTCCCTCTCCTGTGGGCTGCTCATTTTTCGGGCAATGCGGACACCGCCCCCCCGACCTAAAACTTGGTTATATAAGGCGATCGCCGTGTTGGTGGTGACCTGGGGCAGTAATTTTATGTCGATGCAATTGGCAGCAATTTGTGGGGGTATGGCTTGGTTATTGCTCATCGTCATGCCGTCGTTAGGGGGGCGCAAAATTCAGGATTGCCTGTATCGCCAAGATTACCAAGGAGCCTATCGATTAAGCTTGGTGCTGCGTTATTTACACCCCTTTGATGGTTGGTGGGATCAGCCCCAAATCATGAAAACTTTGCAACTGGGACAACGGGGCGAGACAGCAGCAGCCCAGGTAATTTTGCAGCAATATCTGGCTAGTCCGAGTGGCATGGTACAACAGGCGATCGCCATAAATTATGTGATAGCAAATGATTGGTCAGGACTATTGCAATGGTTCCAAACGGATCTCAAAACCATTCGGGATCCATTATTAATGATGTATTACTGCCGTGCTTTGGGGGAAACGGGGCATCTCCATGAGCTTTTACAAGAGGTAAAAAGTACGAAAAGAAAGTTTATAAAAGGTGGCAATCAACGGACTTTTTATTTAGTGCAATTATTTGCCTGTGCTTTCTGTGGTGAAGTGCAATTAGTCGAGCAATTACTATCTGGTTGTTTAAATCTTTATCCCATTCATATCAAAAATTTTTGGCGGGCGATCGCTAGGTATGCCGCCGGAGAAAAAGCCATTGCAGCACAGATTTTAACAGAATTGCTCGAAAATCCTGATGCTAATTTCCGTCAAGCGATCCGGCTATACCTTAACAATCCCCCTTGGGTAGCCAAAAAACGTTTACAACCCGAATCTTTTCCCCTCATCGCAGAACTAACCCGTGAAATTAAAGAAGAAAAAATTGATCGTCCCTATCAATCTCTACTGGATTATCGTCCATTCTATAAACAAGGATTTTCGATTAATTTATTATTAATATTGGTTAATAGTTTAGTCTTTGTCGGAGGACTTCTATTTGATTTAAAATTTGGTAGTAATGCCTTTATTGATCTCGGTGCTTTTATTCCTAAAAATGTCTGGGCTGGGGAATGGTGGCGTATTTTCACTGCGACATTTTTGCACATCAGTTGGGGTCATCTTTTAACTAACATGTTAACTCTTTATCTCCTAGGTAATTTTGTCGAAAAACATCTTGGTAAATGGCGTTATCTACTGGTTTATCTCTGTAGTGGTATTGGGGCAATGCTGTTAATCCTCGTTGCCGTAACTCTAACCCGCGATCTCAATTTTAATCTTTTGCCCAACTGGACAAACTTTTTAACCAATGAAATCCGCTACGACGACCGGGAGTGGGTGGGGGCATCTGGCTCAATTATGGGGATGATCGGGGCGATCGCCATAATTTTGTGGCGGGGATGGTCACGTAAGCAATCACAATCCGCCCTCAGACAATTTCGTTTGATTGTTGGCATTAGTTGTCTACAATTTGCCATTGATTTAAGCTCGACAAATGTAAGCTTTTATAGTCATTTTTGGGGCTTAATTCTAGGGATTGTATTGACGTTAAAATTGACAGAAAAACCGTTTAAAACACTCAAAAATTGCTCAATTAAATAGACCCATGAATTAAATTAAGATTCTGGGTGATCGCCAATTTCTTTTATTTCTCGTCCCCCAAAGATTGCCTCTTGATGTCGATACCATTTGAATTCAAGCAAATTAAAAAAAGGATCTTCAAGAAAAAAAGTGCAATGTTCTGTCAACTTATCTAGGAATCGCAGCCTAGGGCGATCGCGGAACGTTAAATTATATTTTTCAGAACGATCTAAAGTTTGTTGCCAAGCTTCTTTGTCCAGAAAAGTAATCCCAAAATGACGGGGATAAACACCTTTTTGAGGGGTCAGAATTTCCTGGGTTATATGGGCAACCAGTTGATGACCATAGAAATCAAAAATGACAGCACCTGCATTTTCTCGACCAACCCGACAGCCCAATGCCGTGGCATAAAATTCTTTGGCTTGCTCTAGATCTGTGATCGGAATAGCTAAGTGGAATAATAGGCGATCGCTCATGATTTTGTAAAATTATTTTTTGACAATCTTTTTTAGCAATCTATTGACAATTTAATTAAAATTAAAGATTCAAAAAAGATAAGGGATGAAGTTTATTGTATGCCCTCAGAATTCATTGATATGTTCATTTTTAACATCCGCCAATTCAAGTATGAAGTGCAACAGCTAGGGTCTTTCTGAAGAGGGACTCATAAGGATATTCTGATGTTAAGTAAAACAATAAGAAATCCCTATGAGTTAAACCCATTT
>JBIKYI010000205.1:0-5820 GCA_044355355.1 Limnothrix sp.
ATTGTTTTGCTTAACATCAGAATATCCTTATAAGTCCCTCTTCAGAAAGACCCTAGGTGTTGCACTTCAAATTTGAATTGGCGAAATATTTATTTCTCGACTAATCCTTACTGAACAGGCATTAACTTGCTTCTAAATAAGCAGGAGCATCATGAACAGGCTTTTTCTGTAACTCTAAGGTAAAAGCTTGTTCCAGCACAAACAAAGGCGAGGGAGGCTGGGCACATTCCGCAAAGGCGGGGATCGCTAAGGAACAAGCCTTCCAATCAGGAGAGGCAAAAGTATTAAGCTGCTCACACATGCCCCCTCGTCTCCCTTCAGACCGGAAACATTGACAATTTTTACAAGTGGAGATGGAGCAGTTAGAGCTTTTCATAATTTTGTCTAGGGAGCTTGTGGGGCGGCGGGCTGGATTTAAATGGGGGATTTATATTTCTGATTATGACCTTTGTTAAAAAAGATACAAAGTGATCCCAATCCCATAGGGAGTAAACACTTTAGTCACTTCTTACCCAGCTTTTGATTTAGCTTTTTTTAAGATTTGACATTGAGATATGTAACTTAAGATTTGCTATTTTTTATCTCGATAAAATCCTAGGAATTTTGCAGAAAAAAGTAGATATTTCAGCAGGGGATCAAAGGGATCTTGGTTTTTTAAACCGAAAAAAATATATAAGTATGACAAATATATTGGTGATTCTTTTATAGGAAAGTTCCCATCCAGTCATCGGAAAGATCCCGCTTTTTACCATTGATGCCGATATTTATGTCGATGGGGTATCGGGAAATATCTCTTTAGAGAGATGCCATTTTTGGGCAATACAGCAACTGCATTGCTGCCAGCGGTCAAGTTCTCCTTGGGGGGTCAGTGCGCCGCATTGGGGGCAGGGTTGGGATTGTTGCAGGCGGGCTTGTTTTTGGTCGAACCAGGCAAGGACGGCGGCAGTGGGGGTATCGCTCTGGATGGCTTGTGGTGTAGGAGATTGGGGTGTGCGGCTGGGGTGGGGAAGCTCTGGATCGGCGAGGGGAGAATAGGCGGGGCTTTGTTGCCAATAGGTGCTGGAACAGCGTAAATCGGTGAGGGGTTCGGTGAGCTGTTGGTTGAGTTGTTGCAGGATACGTAGGCGTTGGAGCTTGAGTTGTTGTGACCAGGTGCTGTTTTTGGTGGCGATGAGGAGGATATTTTCTTGGATGCCGTAGGGACGGCTGTTTTGACGGGTTTTGCTGGGTAGAATCTTTTGCCAGGTGGTAATGATGGTTTGGAGACGACGTTGGTGTGCCCAGGCACTGCGACTCATGAGTTGTTGGAGGATTTGATCGACGGGTTTGAGGGTCATGGGCGATCGCCTAAAAAATGAAAGAAAAGTGCAAAAAAAATGGAAAATACGTTCAGTCACCACTGAGTCACCACTCCATTGTGGACGAAGATTTCCAACAAAGGTGTGATGGGGATCGAAACTGGGAAGGCGATTTTTTTTTCGGCAAGGTTGGAGAGACAACGGGTAAAATAACAGCAATTTACCTGCGTGAAACGGTGTAAAACTGTGTAAAAGTGTGATGACACAATCCCCTGGGACAACTCGTCAGACGAAAAAGGTGTTGGATGTGCAAACCCGCATTCGCCTGAGTTATTATGGCGTGCTGGATCTGGATCCGACGGCGGCACCGATGGAGATTCGGCGGCAATATCGTCACCTCAGTAAAAAGTTTCATCCGGATACGACAACACTACCGGAGGCGGAGGCGAGGGCGAAGTTTATACGGTTAAATGAGGCCTACGCGACCCTCAGTAATCCGGAACGGCGATCGCTCTATGATCTGAAGATTGGTTTTTCTCGGTACAGCGTAATTCAGCAGGCAACGGAGGATACGACAGGAGAAGCCAATTATTCGAGTTCGGCTTATCTTGACCCGACCGATCGCCCCTTGTCTGCGGGGGAAATTTTTGCGCTCTTGATCATGGTGGTCACCTTTGGGGGCTGTTTGTTGTTGGCGATCGCCCTTGGGGTGGTGCGGCAGGGGGATGGCATTTTTGGCTAGGATCATCCCGGCGATCGCCCAAGCAAATTGCTAAACTAAGGCTGTTCCTGCTTTCCCCATGCAATTTTCTATGACTGTGATGCCCCCCCTCGATAATCCGTTATATAACCACCCATTGCCCAAAATCGAGCAGTGGCTCCGGGATCTAGGGTGCGAACAAAAACTGGATGCCCTCCATTGTTGGACTGTCCGTCGTCCGACCTGGCAAGCGGAGATCTGTTTAGAAATTGAAGAATTGGTCGTCACCTATTTCAAAGCGGGTGCGGATGGGTCGGATATCCAGCGCTCGTTTAAATATTCCCTCAGTCGCCAAGATATTGAGGATGCTGTTTTTTCAGGGCCATAAGGGTTTGGGGTGCGGTATCTGGCAGGGGGATCATGTCGAGAAAGCCTTCCTCCCGTTGGGGTGGCTCCTGGGCAAGATCGATCGCCATGGCGCTGAGAATTTCTGCTGGCACTTGGCGCGATCGCCCTTGATTTCGTTGCTGACAAATGGCAAAGGGAATATCTAAATGCCAAGCGACCCAGGTTAACGGTGGGCAGTGTTGCAAAAAGTCCTGTCGCCATTGCCGTCGGACATTAGTGGCATCGTAGATGATGGCTTGGTAGTTGGCGATCGCCTGTTTAATTTCCTCAAATACCACCGTTTCAATCTCTGTCCAGGAACCTTGAATCGTCGGATCACCATAGAGTTTGGCACGAATTTGGTCGGGGGAGATAATCTTTCCCTGGGTTTGTTGTTGGAGCCAATGGGCAAAGGTGGACTTACCCGAACCGGGAATGCCGATGAGAAAATGGGAGGGAACGGGGAAAGTCATGCAAGATGTAAGTCTGAAGGATTATTAGGTCTGCTGGAAATCGATGGATCAACAATTCGCAAAGGGCAAGTCGGTTAACAATCGGACTTGGTGGCAAGGGTGCGGGACGGTCGGGCTTATCCTGTTGGTGAGTTTTAGTTTTTTACCTGCCAGCTATTACGCTATGGCAACTTTTCCCTGGATTCTCTGGTGGCAAGGGGGATTTTTCTTGCTGGGGATTGCTGCATTGGGAATGCTGTTTGATCGACGCGTGACTTTTCAGCCCCTGGGTTATGGCTTGGATTGGGCAGTGGGAGCGGTGGCGATCGCCTGTATTTTATCGACAATGTTTGCCCCGTTTCCAGGGGTTGCTGTGTGGCAATTGGTAACGGTTTCCGGCTATGGGTTGCTGCTCTATTATCTGCGGAATCTATTAGGACAAGGCTTCTGGCAATGGCGTAACCTCTGGCGATCGCTGGTGGTGGTGAGCCTTGGGATGGCTTACTGGAGTCTGTTCGGCTGGCTGGGCGGTGGACAACCGGAGCAAAACTTTTTTCCGTTGGGTCATCACAATTTTGTGGCAGCTTATCTTTGTTTCATTTTGCCGCTGATCTTGGCTTATAGCCTCGCGCAAACGGGTAAAACTCGGCTCATCTCGCTGTTGTGCTTCTTACCACTGCCCTTTGTGATCTATACCTGTGGTTCGCGGGGGGGATTTGTGGGGTTTCTGGGTTGGGCGATCGCCGTCGTCGGTTGTTTACTGTGGCAAAGGCGTGGGCGACAACGGTTAATCATGGCAGGTATTGCGAGTTTTGTGCTCGTGGTGTTGGTGGGTATTCTGTTGCAAAATCCCCGTGTCGAACGGCTGATCCGTGTGGATCTCAATCAGTCGAATCCCCCCGCAGTGCAATTGTCCGTGGATGGTCAAACGGAAGATCGTTTTTCTATGTGGCAAGCGGGTTTGAATATGTTCGGCGATCGCCCTTTAACTGGGGTAGGACTGGGCAATATGGCAAGGGTGTATAACCTCTATCGTCCGGTAACGGTAGGTTCTGGCGCTGCCCATGTGCAACAACTCCACAGTACGCCGATGCAATTGTTGGGGGAATTGGGCTTAGTCGGTGGGCTGGCGATCGCTTATGTGCTGGCTCAATTGGTGCGACTGGGTTGGCGTATCCAGGGACAGACCGATCATCCACACATTCGGCAATTAATCTATGGCATTGGGGGCGGTTGGCTTGCCTATGGTGGCGCGACCCTGACCGATTATCAGTTAGAAAATATCCCCATTAGTTTGACCCTAACCGTCTCGGTTGCTCTATTAATTTCGGCGGCGGATGAAAGCTTATTCCCGGCAAAACCCACGGCGATCGCCCGGAGACCCCAGATCTGGCTTGGTCTTGGCAGTGGGATGGCGCTATTACTGGCATTGCTCTTAACGTTCCCGGTGAGCTTGTCGATGTATTTATTTGCCCAGGGTCAACAGGCTTGGCGGCAGGGCATGACCAAACAGGCTTTTTTCGATCTGGCGATCGCCAAACGGTTTCACAATTGGTCACCGAACTATTCCCTACGGCTGGGTTTTTGGTTCCTGGAATGGCGGGATATTAAGGCAGCATCACCAGAAAGTTCACCGGAGGATTACCAACGCTTGACCCAATTGGTTTTGCAATCCTTTACAGATGCCCTAACGAAAATTCCCAATGATTATTACCTCAACCAAAATATCGGTATGCTGTGGCTCGAACTAGATCCCGCCAAGGCTCAACCCTATCTAGAGCGGGCAACCCAGCTTTTTCCTCGGCAATATTATGCGGTGAATTATCTGCTGTTAGCGACGAGTTATCTGGCGCAGGGGCAACAGGACAAGGCGATCGCCGCCCTCGCGTTGCAAGGTTTGATGGATCCGGATTCGACCACCTGGGGCATCTGGCAGACGGAACCCCTCGCGTCTATTCGGGTGGCAGCGGTGGAGCAATGTTTAGCTTGGCAACAGGAATTACTGGAACAATTAGCCGCAGACGATCCCCTACGCTTGCAGTTACGGGAACAGATGGCTTGGATCAGTTGGTGGCATGGTTTGCCGATCCGCGAGATCGATCACCTGACAGAATTTTCGCCGATGGTGCAGGTTTTGCTGATGGGCGATCGCCAACCAGATCGCGCCCTAGAAATTATCGAGGCACAAATCGCAGCAAACCCAGAGGATGACACCCGTTGGCTCCTATTAAAAGCTTGGTTTGACCCGACATTTTCCCTCACCCTGGAACTGCCGACGGATGGTAATACCCCAGCAAAAGAATATGTGATCACTGCCCCCAGCGATCGCAATGTACGGTTACAGGATTGGTTAAAACAATTGCCTTTGCCCCTCAAGCCTTTGGGCGATCGCATTGCATCCCAATTGACCTACCGTAGCCAGGACTTTAGCGAAGTGGATATGATTATCCAACCCCAAAATCTCCAACAATACCGACTCCTTTCATTGCTACAGTTAGACCAGGGCTATCCCCGCAGTTTGCCAGTCCTGGATCGCCTCATGCAGCGCATTTATACAGAGCAACTCGGCATTCCCCACCCCACGGAAAATCATTTTAAAATCGTCAATCTCAATTCGTAAATCCTAATGGATAAAACACCAAAAACATGGCTACTGGGTCTTGATGTGCAAATCTGGATCCTGTCGGCAGGGCGTTTGCTGTCCCACATCGGCTCAGGCTTTACGATGTTCTATGCGCCAATTTTTTTTGTAAATCACGTCGGGCTATCGGCAACTCAGGTGGGGCTTGCCATCGGTAGTGCCTCGCTTTCCGGGGTACTGGGTCGGTTCTTGGGGGGATCTTGGTCGGATAACCACCGCATTGGGCGCAAAAAAACATTACTGCTTGCCCTGACCATCGCCGCGATCGCCGCCTTTGTGTTAGCTTCTACCCAAACTTTTGCGATGTTGGTGATCGGTAACCTGTTGCAGGGTTTAGGCATT
>JBIKYI010000206.1:0-5747 GCA_044355355.1 Limnothrix sp.
CCGGCAGATCGAGGGAATGCAGCAAAATTCGGGCATCGAGGGCGGTGATGGTACTGGCGGAGGCAAAGAGGGGATTAATATCCATTTCTTTGATCCAGGGTTGCTCGACGATGAGGCGACTAAAGCGCACGAGGATTTGTTCGAGGGCATCGAGATCCACTGATTTGCGCCCCCGGACTCCCTGGAGGGCTTGGTAGATTTTGGTTTGTTCGATGGTGCGACGGGCAAGGGTGCTGTTTAACGGCGGTAAGGCGATCGCCCGATCCTGGAACACCTCCACCAATTGTCCCCCAGTGCCAAAGACCATAATCGGCCCAAACTGCACGTCGATACTACTGCCCAAAATTAATTCATAGCCATCCTTGAGGTTGAGCATCGGTTGTACGGTTACCCCTTGGAAATGCTCGGCTCCCACGGCTTCGGTGACGCTCTGCTGAATCCGGGCAAAGGCACTGCGCACATTACTGGGATTATTCAAATTCAGTTCTACGCCGCCGACATCGGTTTTATGGGTGACGGTCGTAGAAAGTAGCTTCAACACAACGGGGTAACCAAATTCCTCTGCTAGGGCGATCGCCTCATCGGAGTTCTCAGCATTACCTGTGGGCACGACGGGAATACCATAGGCGGCGAGGATTTGCTTGGATTCTGACTCGGTGAGTAATGTCCGTCCCTGTTGACGAATCTGCTCCAGTTGCGCCCGGACTGCTTGGGGATGGGGAGTTGTCTCGCTGCGATCCAGGGTCGGGGTTTCGTAGATGCCAGCTAGATTGTATTTGTAGCGCCAAAGTAACTGGAATAAATAGGCGGCGGAGTCGGGATAACGGTAGGTCGGCACTTGGGCATTGTTGAGAAAAAGCTCCCCTTCGTCCACATCTTTACCCCCCATCCAACTGGCGAGAATGGGTTTATTGGTTTTAGCAACGCACTGTTGGAGGGCGATCGCCGTGGCAGTGGGATCGGTCATGGCTTGGGGCGTGAGAATGACCAAAAATCCTGCACTATTGGGATCATCCAGGACAATATCAAGGGTCTTGGCATAGCGTTCCGGCTCTGCATCCCCCAAGATATCAATGGGATTACCGTGGCTCCAATGGGTCGGTAAAAATTCATCCAAGGCGGCGATCGTTTCGGGCGCAAGTTCCGACAATTCCCCACCCCGCTCAATCAGGGCATCCGTCGCCAAAACCCCTGGTCCCCCAGCATTGGTGATAATGGTTAACTTGGGTTCCTTTGGCAAACGGGGTTGTTTCGCCAGAATTTCCGCGAGGTTAAATAGCTCTGAAATGCGATCCACCCGCAGCACGCCACAACGCCGGAAAGCCGCATCCAGCACCGCATCACTCCCCGCCAATGCCCCCGTATGGGAAGCCGAAGCCTTTGCTGCTGCCTCCGTTCGTCCTGCTTTGATGACGATAATCGGTTTGGCGATCGCCACCTCCCTTGCCGCCGAGAGAAAGGATCTAGCATCTCCCACCGACTCCATATAGATCACAATACTTTTCGTCTTCGGGTCATCCCCCAGATAGGTGATCAGATCGCCCCAATCCACATCCAACATCGAACCCAGGGAAATAAAGGCACTAAACCCCACCTTCTCCGGGAAACTCCAGTCCAGCACCGCCGTACAGAAAGCACCACTCTGGCTAATAAAACCCACATGACCCGGAGTTGCCATCGCACTCGCAAAGGTTGCATTTAGACCACTATGGGGATCCATCAAACCCAAACAATTCGGCCCAATAATCCGTAACTTCCCCCTGGCGATCGCCATAATCTCCCGTTCGAGCGCCTTACCCTCCTCACCAATCTCCTTAAAACCCGCCGAAATAATAATGGCAGCCTTCACCCCCAGATCAACACATTGCTGAATAATCCCAGGCACTAACCGCGCCGGAATCGCAATCACCACCAACTCCAACGGCTCCGGCACATCCCCCAGACTGCCATAGGCTTTAATCCCCAACACACTATTCCGTTTTGGATTAATCGGGTAAACCGTCCCCCCAAAGGGATTACTCACCAGATTCCAGAGCAAAGTACGTCCCACGCTGCCCTGCTTGTCCGTCGCCCCGACCACTGCCACCGATTTCGGATTAAAAAAATAACTCAGCGGCTGCTTATCCGAACGCAAAATATCAGAAGCAGGATCAATGGCATTACTAATGGCATTGTTAATTGCATTACTAGAAGCAGAGGAGGTCATAACATTCACTGAAAACATCTGTCGTTATGCTACTCCGAGCTTCCCAGAAGGTTGGTAATTGTAAACAATCTTTTGTGGGTTCCTTTAATTTTTTCCTCACATTACTTGTCTGGCATTATTTTTCTGGCGTTGTATGCACTATATTTTGGGGGCGTATTGTCGGGAGATATTGCCGGATCAGTCCCCTGGGTAGATTCGTCACGTTTTTGAGGTCATGGATGCTGATGGGTGGAGTTGTGTATGTGGGCAAATCTTTGTCCTATGCCTTTAGGGGAATGGATGCTTTAAAGGGGTTGGATTTTGAATTTTATGCGGGGGAAAAGATTGGCTTAATTGGTTCTAGTGGTGCGGGCAAAAGTACGTTACTGGGTTTACTGAATGGGCAATTGCAGCCGAGTTCTGGTTTTTTGCGCATTTGGGGTGAGGATTTAACGCAGATTTCTCCGAAAAAACGCCGCAGAATTCAGCGTCGAATTGGCACGATTTATCAGGCGTTGCATTTGGTGGAGAGTTTGGCGGTTATTCATAATGTGAATGCGGGACATTTGGGGCGGTGGTCTTTTTTTAAGGCGGCTTTTTCACTGGTTTTTCCTTGCGATCGCCCCCTTGCCGAGTCAGCGTTAAAACGGGTGGGTATCCCTGAAAAGATTTTTGCGCGGACGAATGAATTATCGGGGGGACAGAAACAGCGGGTGGCTTTGGCGCGGGTGTTGGTGCAGAATCCTGAGGTGATTTTGGCGGATGAGCCGATTTCTAGTCTGGATCCGCAGCTAAGTCGCGACATGATGGATCTGTTGGTGGATCTCTGCGATCGCCAGGGAAAAACCCTCATTGTTAGTCTCCATTCCCTCGAATTTGCCAAAAGTCATTGCGATCGCCTGATTGGTTTAAAACAAGGGGAAATTGTTTTTGATTGTCCCGCCCAAGCCGTAACGGACGCACAAATCGCCCACCTCTACGGTGATAGCCCGATATACTAGATGTCTGGAATTTCACACGGTAACCATGGCGATCGCATCCCCTGCCCAAGACTCAGCCCCCAAAAATGATTGGCAATTAGCCGCTAAATTAATCCCCTATGCCAAGCGCAATATCGCGGTACTCAGTTTTTCCGTGGTTTTGCTCGTCCCCTTGGCGATCGCCGGAGCGATTCAACCCCTGATTATCGGTCAAGCCATCTCCCTGTTGCGGGGGGAAGAAGCCTGGTCATTCCTCGCGAATTTGCCCATCACCACAGGCATTAATTACCTCATCTGGATTTTGCTGGGAACCATCGTCATTCGCCTTGCCTTCGCCTCAGTCCAGGGCTATTTGGTGCAAAAAGTTGGGCAGGAAATTACCGCCGGAGTCCGTCAAGATTTATTTGAACACGTTACATCTCTGTCTTCCCGCTTTTTTGACCGGATGCCCGTCGGGAAACTGGTCACGCGCTTAACCAATGATGTGGAAGCCCTCGGTGATGTGTTTGCCAGTGGGGCGATCGGCATTTTGAGCGATGTGATCTATCTGCTCGTCATTATCGTCACCATTTTTTTGCTGCAATGGCAACTTGCGAGTCTGCTGATTTTGATGCTCGTGCCTGTCGCTTTCCTGATTATTTACTTCCAGGGACAATACCGTAAGGCGAACTACCAGACCCGCGAAGAACTATCCCAACTCAACGCCATGCTCCAGGAAAATGTCTCTGGCATTAATATCGTGCAACTGTTCCGCCGGGAAAAACTGAATTCCGAGATGTTTCGGACGGTCAATTATCGCTACCGGGAAGCGGTCAATAAAACGATTTTCCATGATTCTGCTGTGTCTGCCACCCTGGAATGGATCGCGCTGGTGGCGATCGCCGGGGTGTTGTGGCTTGGGGGTTGGTTCATCTACCAAAATACCCTCAGTTTCGGAGTCCTTGCCGCCTTCATTCTCTATTCCCAGCGGTTATTTAATCCCCTCCGTCAGTTTGCCGACAAATTTACGATGTTCCAATCGGGCTTCACGGCGATCGAGCGCATCAACGAACTCATGACCGAACCTGTCGAAATCCAGGACCGCCTCACCGAATTTACTGCACCCATCGCCCTCAACGAAAACGCCTCCGGGGAAATCATTTTCGAGAACGTCTCCTTCGGCTACAAACCCGGTGAATATGTGTTGAAAAATCTTAACTTCACCATCAAACCCGGCGAAAAAATTGCCCTCGTGGGTCCCACAGGCGCAGGCAAAAGTTCAATTATTCGCTTGCTCTGCCGTCTTTACGACCCCACCGAAGGACGAATTTTAGTGGACGGCATTGATATTCGCGACCTACCCCAACAGGAATTACGGCGACATATTGGCGTAATTTTGCAAGAAAGCTTCCTCTTCGCTGGCGATGTCAAACGTAATATTACCCTCGGCGAAGAATATCCCTTTGAAGCCGTGCAAAAAGCTGCCGCCATCACCAATGTCGATGCCCTAATCGAGGAATTACCCCAGGGTTACAACACCGCATTAAGGGAGCGGGGCACAAACCTTTCCGGTGGTCAAAAACAACTCCTTGCCTTTGCCCGTGTTGCTATCCGTGACCCGAAAATTCTTGTCCTCGATGAAGCCACCGCCAGTTTAGATGTCGGGACAGAAGCCCTGATCCAAACTGCTTTAGAACAATTGCTAGAAGATAGAACGGCGATCATTATTGCCCACCGTCTCTCTACCATCCGCGATGTTGATCAGATTATTGTGCTGAAGCAAGGGGAGATTGTTGAAACGGGCAACCATGAGGAATTACTCAATCTCAATGGTCTTTATGCGGGTTTACATCGCTTGCATATGTTGGGGGATTAGTGGCGAGAAAGGGACGCTTTCAAGACTTATGCAAAAGATCTATTCAACTTGGGTATGGCAACACTTTTTCAGATTAACAAAGTACTAGAAGAGAGAGGGAAGTTTATGAATAAGATTTCTATTGGAGAGCTAGAACAAAAAATTGAATCAGGAGAAGAAGTCATTGATACTCACTTTAATCCTGATTCAACTAGGGTTGGCAAAATTTATGAAACCGTTGAACGTCGGCAACTATCTATTACAACAAATTTACAACTCCCTGAGTCAATGCTTCAAAAAATTGACTTAATAGCGAAGGAACTCAATATTGGCAATGAAGCTGTAATTAAAATGATGTTAAGACGTAGTTTAGATGAACATTATTTAGCCAAGACAAAAATTGTAATACCCTAATATTTTGTGGCATTGAATGGCAATAATTTGGTGGTAGGAAGAATCGCCTTATTTTAGCAACGCGGAAAAACGCTCGTTTTTTATAACGAGAAAGTTAATTATACGACATCAATATTATTGATAAAACTAATTTGACCATTAGATTGAATAGCCGTTTCTAACTCCGTATAGAGACTATATTCTTGATCTTCTTCTGGTTTAATCCCGCCAATCCACAGCCATCCTTTTGTGCGAGTCATAGCGGTAAATAATCGCCAATTCAAATTTGAAGTGCAACACCTAGGGTCTTTCTGAAGAGGGACTTATAAGGATATTCTGATGTTAAGCAAAACAA
>JBIKYI010000368.1:0-3911 GCA_044355355.1 Limnothrix sp.
CTGCCCCCACATTCGCAAACAGCAGAGCATCCGGCGCTTGTTGACGAATCGCAAAGGTTTCTGCCACCTCCGGCTTTTCAATCGCCACCCTCTGGGAACCCACCCCCATCGCTAAACGGTGAGTCTGGGCAATTTCCGCCAATAAAAAATTAATCTCCTGTGCCCTTGCCGTGCCCCCCGTCATGGAAGAAATCAAAATTGGTACACCCAACCGCTTACCGAAGAAAGTCGTTGAGAGATCAATATCTTGACGATCTAACTCCGGCAAACAACAATGCTCAAAATGATACCGCTCCAAGCCTGTCGTATTGCGGCGAAATTGAACATCCTCTTCTAGGCAAATGCGAATATGGTCGGCTTTTCGGACTTGGGTATTATCGGTCATGGGACTGGGAAATGGTGGGCTGTCAATGGGCTTTCAAAATTGTACAGAACCCCCCTAAACTTCCCTAGGGCTTAGTCAACTATTGCAATAATGCTTATCCGACTAAGCATTGTCGAACTCATGGGCTTCGCTCTGTTGATGGGCTTGATTCGCGCAACCCTGAAGCCAGTCTTCTAAAATGTCGAGGGCGCGAGTCATATTCGCCCAAGAAGGATTTTCAACGAGTACCTGATCAATGAGCAATTTTGTACCTGAATCGAGACATTTCCTCGCGGGTTTAGACTTAACCTGTGGCTCAAGATTCTGTGAGAGGTAATAGTACCACTGGCTAGTGTAGATGTCGGCATCATAAATATCGGCATCTTTGACCAATTCGAGGGTATGCAATGGTCGATGGTCAGTCATGGTTGTTGAGAAGGTGATGTTGTCTGCAAAAGTGACCGAGGGTAAATCAGGGTCAGAATGATTGATGGAATCAGGTATCTTTTAGTTCCATCTGTGGTGTTTCACTTGCCTTTGCCTCAACGGTCAAATTATTTATTAGTCCGCAGGGCAAGTACAACAATTATTCAGGGAATCTTCAAGGAATTTGTTGTTGCGCAAAAGACTCAAGACTTTCTAAAAGAATCGGTGGGGGTCATTGGGCATCAACCATTCTAGACAAGCGGCATAGGAAGCAAGGAAAGCGACGAAAATTGCAGAAAATTGAATTACAGAGAATAAATCGACTGACATGACAACCCCTTTAGCAAAGAAATTTTATTGATCTAAGCCGAATGACTTAGAGAAGACCCTGGGAGACAAATTTGCTGGTTTTCCCTGGGTCATGCATAAATTTTAAATTCGAATACTTAAGGGTAATATCCGCCAAATGACGTAAGCTGGATGCTGCTTTTTGCCTAGAATTGCGGGTGTTTATGAAGAAATAGTGAAGCCGTCTCTGTGATAATCGTCCATAAGGTGTCTTTTTCTAGATTCTGTATCGGTTTTTCTTTATTTGGTTTTTCGTCGGTTTCATTAATTTTCAGTAAAGCTTAATGTTTCTTTGAAATATTTAAGAGATATTCAGGGTTTTAAAAGAAGGGAAATGCGGGTTTTGATCGAATTGTAAATTGCTTTTTGTACATTGCTTTTTTGTCTGGCGATCGCCCCATCATTTACCTATCTGCTCCCAGCAAGACGATCGCCGCGACCGAATACCTCAGTATCTCAACGGGGTTTGCAGGTCTTAATCCAAGCAAAAGAACCAGAATTAAAAAAGTAAACCTGACAAAATCAGATTAGGATAACGAAACTCACAAGTTTCAGTTGTTCAGTCATGCTCAATAGTGTGCTCAAGGTATTTGAGAGTCGAAAAATTGCGGCTCTATTGTTTGTAGGGTTTGCTTCAGGGTTGCCCTATTTTCTCAGCAGTCAAACGTTACAGGCTTGGATGACGACGGAAGGCGTTGATCTCACCGTGATTGGTCTGTTCAGTTTGGTAGGCATTCCCTATTCGTTTAAATTTCTCTGGTCGCCATTGTTAGATCGGTTTGTGCCGCCTTTCCTGGGACGGCGGAGGGGTTGGTTGATGGTGACCCAGGTGCTCCTGATGTTGGCGATCGCCGCCATGTCCCTGCAAAACCCCACCAAAGCCCTACAACTGGTTGCCGTCAATGCCCTCTTGATTGCCTTTCTTAGTGCCAGCCAAGATATTGCCGCTGATGCCTACCGTACCGATGTCCTCGAAGAACGGGAAATGGGGGCAGGGGTTGCAGTCTTTGTCCTCGGTTATCGGATTGCCCTGCTGACAACGGGTTCCCTAGCACTGATTTTGGCGGATCATCTGCCTTGGTCAACGGTGTATTTACTCCTGGCGGGTTTGATGGGCTTGGGCTTACTTGCCACCTTGTTTGCCCCTGAACCCACGGCGGATCTGAAGGCTCCCACTTCCTTAGTGGAGGCGGTGGTAGAACCGTTCCATGATTTCTTCCAACGCAAAGGGGTACGGACGGGGCTAATGATCCTGGTGTTTATCGTCCTCTATAAATTTGGAGATGCGATCGCCAACAATATGTCTACCCCTTTCCTGCTGAAAACGGGCTTTACCAAAACAGATATCGGTGCCATTAAAGGCGGCATGGGACTACTGGCAACCATTGTGGGGACACTCGCCGGAGGTGGCTTACTCACCAAACTCGGCATTAACAAATCCCTCTGGATCTTCGGTGGCTTTCAGGCAGTCAGTAACTTGAGCTATCTCGCCCTCGCCATGTTGGGTCAAAACTATCCCTTTATGGTGCTGACGATTAATATAGAAAATTTCTGTGCTGGACTGGGAACGGCGGCTTTTCTCGCCTTCTTCATGAGTCTTTGTAATAAGGAATTTTCTGCAACCCAATACGCCCTCCTTTCCAGTCTCTACGCCACTAGCCAAAGTATTCTCGTTGCACCCGCCGGGGCGATCGCCACACAAACAGGTTGGACATTATTCTTTTTCCTTAGTTTTATTGCCTCCTTCCCTGGTCTTGCCCTACTGCCGATCTTTGCCCCTTGGCAGGAATTTCCCAAAGCAATGGGACGACCCGGTTTAGACGATGGAGAAGATCTGGATCAAGACGAATATTAATTAATGCCTAGGCTCCCATTATTGATCCTGGAGATATTGCGTCTTCTGCATAATTGTTGTCCCCATCAACTTTCGGATATGACGGGAGTTGTTTGTCAACCTCCATCTATTTTGCCCATATCTACCGCAGCCCCTAGACAATAATCAGCAATTATGGAGCATCCCTAAAAATCTTGGCAAAGCCGTAATCCAACAAATTTTTCTACATCTATCGAGACGATCCGATATAATTTTTGGACAAGCTAAACCCTCTTTTTGATAAACGACATGGCACTTTTGACCACTGGAAAAGGATTTATTCGCGCAGTAGAAAAGTCTGGTGCAGTCGCAGTTTATGCACCTTTAGAAGGCGGTTATGAAGGTCGTTACATGCGTCGTCTCCGTTGTACGGGCTACACAGTCGTCAACCTCACCGCGAGAGGCTTGGGTGATGTGACCGCTTACCTCACCCAATACCACGGTATTCGTCCGCCCCACCTCGGCAAGAAAGATATTGCAGGCACGGGAGCAATGGTCGGCTTACGGGCTTATGTGCCTGGTATCGCCACCTACCAACTCGAAAATCTCCCCGCCAAGAGTAAGGGTATTATCCTTTGGATCATTGAAGGGTATGTCCTCTCTCGCCAAGAACAAGAATATTTGATTAGTCTGACCCGCGAAAATCCCCAAATCAAAGTTGTTATCGAAATGGGTGGCGATCGCCAATTTACCTTCAAGCCCTTGAGCGACATTCTGGTCTAGAAAATCCAGCCAACCAGTCAAAACCTTAAAGAAGCCGACGCAGATGTAGTCGGTTTTTTTTGATGTTTTTTTTGATCTCCCATTTGATTCCCAGCACACCATCCAGTCAAAACCCAGGCAAACAAAAAGAGGTGAGAAACGAATCTCACCCCCATCTATCTCATCTTAAATGTTATT
>JBIKYI010000208.1:0-5711 GCA_044355355.1 Limnothrix sp.
GCTTAACCTTTAAACCCGACACCGATGACATGCGCGATGCCCCTTCCCTCAAACTCATCTCAGAGTTAAATCGCCTCGGCGCGAGGGTCAAAGCCTACGATCCCATCGTCTCCCAGACAGGCATCAGCCATGGACTCACCGGAGTGATGATCGAATCCAATCCTGAGATGCTGGCGGACGATTGCGATGCCTTGGTACTAGTCACTGACTGGGCAGAATTTCTCGACCTTGACTACGGCAAATTGGGCAACCGTCTACAAAACCGTCTGATTATCGATGGTCGTAACTTCCTGAATAAAACCGCACTCATGGAACTTGGCTTCCGTTATGTCGGGGTTGGTCACTAAATATAGTCATTCCCAATAAAAATGAGACATTCACTGCCTGCCTTTCTAAGGGAGGTGCCGAAGGTGAAAGATTGAGTTTGCCGAAGTTCAGACATTCTCAAACTTAACCGAAACGACTCTGGCGAGAGGCATTATCGCTATAAGAGCCTTATCCTGTGGGGTTTACCTGATTGACCATGGTAAACCCCTACCAATAGGAAAGTCCCACAAAAAAACGACCAATATGTATGCAAATACAGTATTAGTCGTTGGGCTTTTTCTTTTTTTTCACGAGCACGGAGGGATTTGAACCCCCGACCCTCAGAACCGGAATCTGATGCTCTATCCACTGAGCCACGTGCCCTAATCGATTTCCTAGGTTAACATGTTTTCCGAGGATTCGACCTTGGTGGCGAGTAAAGTTTTCATCTCGGAGTTGCCGAGGGACTGGATTTGCTTGCGCAGGACATAGACGCTACCAACCATTGCCAAGAATTCGCACGCGAGACTCCATATCACTAAGGTTTCCCCTGCTTTTTGGACTGCCATGATGGGGAAGGCGGAGAAAAGACCGAGGGCATCCACTGCCACAAAGCGCCCGTGGAAAATGGCAAAGATCAGGAAAGGCAAGATGGTGATTGTGCCGAGGGTGACGATGAGTAGTACGCCGCGTTTTTTTGTTTGTAGAAAAATAAACTGGATCAGGCAAGCGGTGATGAATAAAAAGCCTGCTTGCAGCATTAAGCCCTGGATGACGATCTGTTTGTCGGTTAAGAGGGGATGGATTTGGGCAATGAATGCCATGAATGCTGTGGAGAGGGTCAACATTATGCCGATCGCCAGGATCGCGGGACTGCGATCGCCCACCAACAGATCAGACCAGAGACGACCTGCAAAACGCCCTTGATGCCGCAATCTCGACCAATCCTGTACCCGTTGGCGCGTTGGTGTCGTGGCAAAAATGAGCGCGATAAAAATGCCGAAATACAACACCTGCAAGACTTCAAAGTTCTCAAATAAGTGGTAATCGTGATCACCCACAGCGGCAAAACCCGTCACCATGACTGTACTGAGTAGCGCGACAAAATAACCCATTTTTTTAGAAATAAGGGTCGCTTCGGGTTCATAAAAACGCCGTTCGATGCCATGCCAGGCGATCGCCGCCAGAATCAGATAATGCCCAAAAATAATGCCCAGACTCACCAACCCAGACCAATCACTTGCGCCATACCATTCCGCTTGGAACCAATCAGCAGGCTCCCAGTAACGCAACCGATCTACCCCTAAACTACTGTCATTCACTAAGTAGTAAAAGACATTTGCCGGGTAAAACATACGTAGCCAATCAAACGGCGTATCACTGGGCAAATTCGAGTCCAATTCTAAAATGCTCATCAGCATCAAATAGAAACCGAGGGCAGCACTATAAAGCCAAGCCTGCATACCCCCGAAGGACTCTTGACCCACAAAACTCCACATGGCAGCCAAGGTGAAAAAACCCACACAGGCGGCGATCGCCATGAGATCCACCATCACAATCCAGGGCAAAGCAATCTGAGCCTGTAACCCGATCCACAGATGTAAAGGCAAAGCCGCAGCCATACCCAGATAAACCAAACTGGGAACCCCTAAAATCTTGCCCAGGATAATCCGTTGGAGTGCCTGGGGACTCAGGCGCACAAACCCCAAAGTGCCACGTCTTTCCTCCTGCACCAAATCAGCCCCAATTAAGTGGGAACCGATCAGCAGTAAGCCCAACATGCCCAACAAACTCAAACAAATGAAAAAGTCAAAATGCCAGAGTTGCCAATTAATTTCCCAGCCACCACCCAAGGCATTTGCCACACATAGATAGCTGGATTGGGCATATTCATCACCAAGACCATTGCAATAACGGCTGTACTGGTGAACATCGAAGGAATTGGGCAATTGTCCACTGTAGATGAACAACAGAAATAACTGAAAAAACAATGACCCACCAATGGCGATCGCCCCATTGCGTAGATTAAACCGCCCCTTCAGTTCCCGAAATAATTGGGGATTCCAGTCACCAACGCGATCCAGTAGCTTATTCATAACAAACAACATAGGGATTACAAAAAACAGTCACGCAGATTCAACAGGCGAAACGAATTGACTACATCCAGCTAGTCCTAACTAATCGCCCCAGGGGCTGCCTCTAAGACCTGCTTGAGTTCAGACGTAGCCAATCGATTGATTCGTCCTTGTATCAGTCGGTGAAAAACCGCAATGGTCGCCAACTGACCCAGTACCGTCGCCAAAATAGTGGTCGCACCAGCAAATTGCACCGTTGCCAAAGAAGCAATCGTCCAGAGCCACACTGCAGCACTTCCAAATTCGGGATTGACTCCAGCAATGCCCAGAATCAGGAGTGGCAGCAAACTACTCACGATAATCATCACCCCAGCTCCCACATCACGTCTTTTGTGGCGACTGAGCAATGCCCACAGACCGATGGTAACAATGAGCATAGTCATCAAGCCCTGTAACACCATGCCCATCACGAAAAACCAGCGGGAACCTGACCCCATCAACAACAATCCCGCTAAGGTGCAGGGGACAAAGGCAATTAATGTATTCACGGCGATCGCCCAAAAAGCAGGACTCCGTTCCCCCAGCAACCATTCTTTAGGCGTATTTTGCTGGTAGCGGCTCCAATCCTGGATTGATTGATAGGCAGGGGATAGCACAGGCACGAGCACCAAGAGATAAATCAGTCCCCAAATTGCCAAGATCATGAAATTCACGAGCCAATTTAAGTAATCAGAATTCTGACCATTGAGGGGTTCCTGTAGCGTGAAACCGAGTGCCAAAATTGTGAGGGCTGCGGTCAAGACATAACTTTGTTTTTTGGAGAGGATCGTCCCCTGGGCGCTGTGAAATTTCCGTTTAAAAGCCTGGGCAAACCAATAAATCCCCACACCATAAATCACCAAATGGGCAAGGGTGGCATTCAGGGCAGAATTCCATAAATACACGCGGTAGAAAGACACTTCGCTGAGGTTGTCGTATTGCAGCCAGTCTAATTTGTTGGCGATCGCCGTTGCATCCACCAAATAAGCCAGCAAGTGCAGCGGATTTAACAGGACAAAACCATCGAAAAGATTGCCCACATGCACCCGTTCATTCAGCACAAACACCGTACTGAGCGACGATACATAAAACAGCGCCCCCGTTGCCAACCAAGCTTTCAGAGCCGCTCCCCCTTGACCCACCAAACCGTAGAGCAACGCTGCACTAAAGAAAAAGAGACAACAAGCTGCAATCGCTCCGTAGAACATGGCAAGCAGGTGTAGCGAAATGCCACCCCGAAAGCCTGTCCAAAAATGTAGCGGCAAAGCAAAACCCACCACTCCATAAAGAAAGGCGGGTACACCCAAAATTTTACCGAGGGCAATGGTGATCGCCGGTTGAGGAGAAAGGGTGACAAAATTCAACGTACCCTGCTTTTGCTCCTTACCCAAATCCTGAATTAACAGATAAGTGCCCCCAAGCAACAACGCAAAAAAGCCGATCAAACTCAGGGTGAGAAACATTTCTGTCCACCAGAGATGCCAATTAATACTTAAATGACCCATCGCATCTGGCAAACACCATTGATCACTGTTAAACATATAATCCGCTGGATCCCAATCCGCCGGAGCCTTGCCACTACAGTAATGATTCGTCCCATAATGACTCGTTCCCGGTTGCACACGGGGCAACCCACTGTTAAAAGACAGCACCACCAAACCCTGAATCATGCTAGAAATCAAGAGCATTAAACCCAGGGATTTCGCTGTTACTCTGCCCTTTAATTCCCGAAATAATTGGGGGTTCCAGTCGCCAATTTGATCAATCCACTTATTGAGAATCATGTTTTTTTGCTAATTACAGAAAATTACAGATTAGTGATAAATTAATGCCGAATGAATTACAGAAAAAAATTACAGAGAATTAGATAGATCAATTACATAAAATGATTAAGAACGATTAGATATGTTTGAGATGAAAAATGATTCAAGAAAAGATGAAAAATTCTCCTGATAATTGTTGAGATGATTGGTGTTAGCTTGTTTGTTGATGCCCTAGTTTGAGGAAGATACTTTCTAGATCTTCGGTTTTAGCGTAGAACTCTGATACGGAAATTCCGGCTTCAATGAGTGCCTTCAAGAGTTGGGTGCTGTCTTCCGGTGTGCCGTCGAATTCTACTTTGAGTCGATTGGCGACTTGGCGATCGCGCATGTCATTTTTCATTGCCCTTTCCCAACCCCGCACCAAGGGATTATTTTTCAACTCCCCTTCCAATGCCTCCAGTTGATCCAGGGCAGCAATCACTAAATGCTGACGGGACAAACGTTTGTACAGATCCTCTAGGGAAGTGCTTTCCACCAGGTAACCTAATTCCATAATACCCACGGAGGAACAGAGTTCTGCCAAATCACTGAGGACATGGGAGGAAATTAGGATGGTCATGCCTGCCTCCTGAAGCACCTTAATAATTTCGCGGAACTGCATCCGGGCAATGGGATCTAATCCGGAGACGGGTTCATCGAGGAGCAGCAACAGTGGTTCGTGAATGATGGTGCGGGCAAGGCTGAGGCGTTGTTTCATGCCCCGCGATAGGGTGGCAATGCGATCGCCCCGTTTGTGGGTTAGTTGCACCAGTTCGAGGACTTCGCCGAGTCGCCGCCGCCGTCGGGGTTGATGCAGATTGTAGAGCCGTGCAAAATAATCGAGATAATCCCAAACAGTGAGGTCGTCGTACAGGGGAAAATCATCGGGGAGGTAACCGAGGCGTTGTTTGATGTGGGGGTTGCTGTCGTCCCGTCGGAGGCGATCGCCATGGATATAGATTTCACCGAGGGTCGGCTCTTCCGCCGTCGCCAACATGCGAATCAATGTCGTTTTACCCGCGCCATTGGGACCAATCAACCCATACACTTCACCGGGTTGAATTTGGAGTTCTAGATCATTGACCGCCACATGCCGATCAAATCGTTTCGTGAGATTAAAAGTGGCGATCGCCAAAGAATCAACCACAGGGGGAGCAGCAAGTTCGGGAGTCATCCGCATCTCTTGAATAGATTTGTTCCTAGCTTAACGACTATTTTTTGTGAATATGGGAGGCGTTACAAAATTGAAACAGCCCCTCTGCCATAACGACTAACCATAAAAAATGGGCGGAGCTAACTGTCCACCCATTTCCTCTTTATAAATTGTTTAATGGTTCGTTGATTAAGCATTTGGACAACTTGCACAATTCGCCAATCTAGACTTAAATAACATCGCCATCCCAATCCTTGGCTCCCATTCAATGTCGTTACATCCAACCCAACTCCAATGCACCCCATATCGGCTGCGGCATAATGATCAAAACTCATT
>JBIKYI010000209.1:0-5710 GCA_044355355.1 Limnothrix sp.
TGCTGTCGTTATCAATGGTGGGCGCACAAGCCACAAGCAAAACGCCACAAAACAAAGGGAATAAACGCTGGTTAAACTTCATTATTTTTCCTAGAAAACTTCTGTCAGGATCTGGCATCGAATCAAAGCTGGATCAAAGCAACGAGACAGTGATGATGGGATTGCGGTTCCTCAGGTAGACTTAAACATCCTTGAGTACATAGCCAACGCCCCGCACCGTCTGGATCATCCGTTTGCCACCTTTTTTCTCAATCTTGAGCCGTAGATAACGAATATAAACCTCGATCACATTGGATTCCCCTTGAAAATCTTCGCCCCAAACGTTTTTCAGGATTTGCTCCCGCGTTAAAATCTGCTGGGGGTAGGACATTAAATATTTCAACAACTCAAATTCTTTCACGGTTAATTCGATCATCTGGGGGGGCGTTTCCTGGCTACCGTCGGGCGATCGCCACACCTGCCGACTATTGAGATCCAGAATCAAATCCCCAAATAACAACTGTTCCCGCTGACCCGTCTGACGTTGCAGATACACATCCAAGAGTTGTAACAACTTCTCCCGCTGGTAGGGCAACAACAAATAATCATCCGCCCCAGCCTCCAAACAAACCAACCGCTCCTCCACACTGTCATTCGCCACGACAAACAGAATCGGCACGACAATCCTGTCCTTACGCAGGGCGCGACAAAAATCAATGCCCGCCTGACCTAATAAACCATGGTCTAGTACAATCATGCTTGGCAAAAACTTTTGGAGCCGCTGCATCCCCTGCTCTGGGGTTTCCACTGTAATCGTTTGGTAGCCAAGCTCGGCAAGATCCGCTGCAATTTGTTGATTGAAGCTTTGGCTGGTTCCCAACAGGAGAACATAGGTCAAACCATCAGCAACAGAGGGTGTTTGGGTCATAGAGTGTAGTGCAATCTTCCAGGTCTTTCAGCAAGTAACGAGAGTATCAAGACTGTCCTGATTCTAGAAACTCCCTCTACCAGCCAACATAAATTTTTGTAACCAGAATTTTTGTAACCAGTTACCCACTAGCGTGAAAACTCATCTGAATTAATGCTCATCGCTCATGCTGTCACGAGCCAGCTAATGCTAGGTCAATGCTATCGCCGGGAAGATTTGCTAGAGGTGGGTTTGGCAATGTGAGGTAAACCCCAACCGAGTTTTTCGCGCAGAATACGGAAAAATTCCGGGCGCTGGAGTCTTACAAATTTGGCGTTATAGGGCGATCGCTCTAAATACACCCGATCATCTGGCAACACATAAGCGCCGCCATTACCATCTGCCACCAACATCAACCGATGGGAGGTCGCCGGAAAAATATTCACCGGCTCACTATCGGAGAAGACCAATGCTCTGGATGCCAAGGAATGGGGACAAATGGGCGCAAGCTGAAACACAGGCACATCAGGAGTGACCACTGGCCCCCCAGCACTGAGGGAGTAGGCAGTTGAACCTGTCGGAGTGGCGATAATAATTCCATCGGCGGCGATATCCACCGGGGCATGGCGACCGATCTGAATTTCAAAGTGACACATGCCTGCCAAGGGTTCCCGATGTAAGACCAGTTCGTTCAGGCTCAGGGCTTCCCACAGCAAATCATCCTGCCGGAAGAGTTGCACGGTAATCATGGAACGGTCTTCGATCTCGTATTCCCCTGCTAGGAGTTGGGCGATCGCCTCGTCCAGGTGATTGAGATACATTTCCGTCAAAAAACCCAAATGCCCCGTGTTCACCGTCAACATTGGCAATCCCAAGGGAGCCACCTGCCGCGCCGCCGATAACACCGTGCCATCTCCCCCCAAAACGATCACAAACGCCATCGTGTCATCAAAGTTAGGCGGCACTAACTGCTCAATTCTGGTATGGCAAACCGGGCGATCATGCATCGAGGGCGTTGTTAAAGGCGCATGTTCCGCATAGCCCAGCAACCCCCCAAAGCCAGTCGCCGAAAATACTTCCCACCCTTTTTGCCTCAAGGTTTTTGTTAGCTCTTGGGCAACCTGACAGGCGATCGGTTTAACGTCGTTATAGATAATGCCAGCTTTGGGCACAAGCAAAATTGTCCTAAAAACTTAAGGATACAGACCTATAGATTATCACTGAAATAGTAGACCTTGGGTGACCCCTCCTGACTAACTATCCCAGACAAATCCCAATGGTAAGGGGTTGCAATCATCAATACAACCCCTAGGGTAAGGCTCTAGAAAGGTGTCCGAATATTCGGCTTTTTCTTGCCGTCTTTTTTCTTTTTGCCTTTATTTTTCTCGTAGTCGATTTCCTTCAGTTTCTGCATGATGCGGCTGAAGTATTCCTGGAGATAACTCTCTAGGGTCGTCGTTTCGGCGGGATCGAGTTCAAAAGTTTTATACACTTCTGCCATCGGTGCATCTAGGGGCATACCGGATGCCATTACTTCTGCAAAGGCAAGGCGATCAGATGCATTCTGGCTCCATTGGAAAAAGCGGGTAAGCCGACGCATCAACCGTAAAAAGCCGAGGGACAAACGGGCAATGCTGGCGGTCTGTCCGGAGTAACGTTCGCAGATACTGATAATTTCTTCCCCCTGCCAAGCTTTTGTGCCCACCACGGGGAAGGATCCTTTTTCGGTGGCGGGAATTTTTAAAGCTTGTACTGCAAAACGGGCGATGTCTTGGGTGTTCATGTAGGCGATCGGGGAACTCTTCCCGGTGATCCATACCGCTTGGTTTTCGAGGATGGGGATCGCGTATTGGGCGATTAAACCCTGCATAAATCCGGCTAAACGTAGCACGGTAAAGTTCATTTCTGCTTCTTCGAGGTAACGTTCAACGCAGTATTTTGCGTCCATCAGGGGCACGTTGCGGTATTTTTCAGAATCGAGGATCGAGAAGAAGATAAAACGCTCGATACCTGCTTCTTTTGCAGCTTGGATCAGGTTAATTTGTCCCTGCCAGTCCACGGCTTTTACACCAATGGAATCGGTTGAACGGGCTGTTGCCGCGTCAATAATGGCATCGATACCTTCGAGGACGGGGGGTAACGAGTCTGGTTGACAAAGGTTTGCGCCGACAAGTTCTGCTCCCCACTCTTTTAAAAATGAGGCTTTACGTTGATTTCTGACAAGACAGCGCACTTGATGCCCTTCGTCGATCGCCCGTCGCGCGACTTGCCTGCCCAAAGTGCCAGTGGCACCGACAACCAGTACATTCATTTAAAACTCGGTTAAGTAACGTTTTTTTAAGATTCTATAAGATTTTATCAGAAAGCGATCGCCAAAGCTGAGAATCCGCCGGAAGAGTGAGAAGCGGACGCTCTCAGATCTTTTTGTCTACAATCATAGGTATTCAGCCCATTTCATCTTACAGTGCTATGTTTTTTGGTTTACTTGGTAAAAAGTCAGAGATGCCCAAACCGGAGGATGCGTTACCGGGGCGCGATCGCCCGATGCCTGTCCCCGCGAAACACTTTGTGAATGGCAATCCCATCAAAGCGCCATTTCCCGCAGGTATCGAGTTAGCGATGTTCGGACTGGGTTGTTTCTGGGGGGCAGAGCGTAAGTTTTGGCAAGCGGAGGGAGTCTATAGTACCGCCGTGGGCTATGCGGCAGGCTACACCAAAAATCCGACTTATCAAGAGGTTTGTTCTGGCATGACGGGTCACAATGAGGTGGTTTTGGTTGCCTATGATCCGACAATTATTTCCTATGAAACCCTCTTAAAAATCTTTTGGGAAAGTCATAATCCAACCCAAGGAATGCGCCAGGGGAATGATACGGGAACGCAATATCGTTCTGGAATTTATACTTATTCTGCTGGGCAAAAAACGGCGGCAGAAATGTCCTTGGCTGCCTATCAAACGGCGATCGCCGCGAAGGGTTATGGCACAATCACGACGGAAATTCTTGATGCGCCAGAATTTTATTATGCGGAAGAATACCATCAGCAATATCTTGCGAAAAATCCCGGTGGTTACTGTGGTTTAGGCGGGACTGGGGTGGCTTGTCCGATTGGTTTGGGTGTCGCGGAAAACGCTTAGATTTTGATTTTTTGTATCTAAAAAAGGGCGATCGCCTGACTGAAGAAATTTGGTTGGCGATCGCCTCTAAGCACTCATGTCTAAATTTTGCTTAATGCTCTCTACAGATTTGGGGATTCACCGCTAGAATAAGTCCATTCTCTTTTCACAATTAGGCTTTAATGGTCTGGCAAACAGGCGAAACAATCAACGGTGATACATATCGTATTCTCAGTAAGCTTACAGAAAGAGGCTTCGGGATTACCTATCGAGCAGAAAATCTGCAAACAGGATTAGAAGTAGTAATTAAAGCCCCCAATGATCGCTTGATGGACGATCCGAAATATTGTGAGTTCTTACAGAAGTTTCATCGAGAAATAAACGTTCTCTGTGAGTTTGAGGTAGAAAAACTCCGCCATCCTCACATTGTCCGCATTTATGATTCGTTTCAGGCAGGAAATTTACCTTGTTTGGTCTCGGAATTTGTTCAGGGACAAACGCTACAACAAAAGGGAAAAGTGCCAGAACAGGATGCACTGACTTATATTGCCCAGATTGGGTCAGCAATACTGGCGATTCATGGGCGGGGTAAAGTACATCGGGATATTCATCCAGCGAATATTGTGATTACACCAGAAAATCAGGCTGTCTTGGTGGATTTTGGACTGGCAGCGGAGATTATGCCGATGATAGTTAATGCGTTGGATACTGATAGCCGTAAGGCATATGAAGCCCCATGGTTGCGACGAGGTAGTAGTGATCCATTCCTGGATATATACGCGCTGAGTGGGACATTATATTTCGCACTCACAGGCAAAGATCCTCACTGGCAGAATAGCGCAATACAGTTTAAACAGATCACAAACCCTTTGATTGACCAAGTGATTCAGGTGGGAATAGGTGTACAAGGTGATGAACGTCCGAAGTTGCAAACATGGTTAAAGTCTTTAACGAATACACCCCAAAATAACCAGGTACAGATAAATGATTTGCCTAATTTGCCTTGGAAGCAAGAGCCTCTATGGGAAATTTTGTGTCTACCTTTTGCGATCGGTACTTTAACCGGTTATCTCTGGCAAACCATTGATGTTCATTATGGTTTCAGTCTTTCATTTTATTTATTGACAGAGAATTTTAGGATCAAGAAGAATGACGTATTTACCCGTGCAATTGAAGAAAAATTTGGAGATTGGGCAAGTATTGATACAGTGGGGATCGCTATTAGTGGTCTTACGGTAGGTCTCATTGTCGGAGGAGTAGGCTATGTTTTAATGCGAATTCTCTTGCCAAAATCAGGTCTATCTTGGGTCTGGAATATAGCTTTTGCTGGGACTATTTCTGTCATTGGGGTTGTGATTGGTTTTATGGCTGACATCGTAGTTTGGGTTATATTTTGGCTGACGACCATGGCGATCGCTTGGTATTCAGGTTTAACTTGGATCGTGGCTGGGGCTTGGGTAATAGTTTGGACTTTTACGGGAGCTTGGGTTAGGACTGAGACTTGGGCTTGGGTTACTGCTTTTGCCGGGGCTGTTGCTCTGACCGGGGCTTGGGCTGGGGCAGAAAAGGAATTAAAAAAACTTAAAGCCTATTCTGTTCGAAAATGCACCTTAATTCTTACAAGTTCATGGATCGCGGGTAGTACATTGGGTTGGCTTTTATATTATATTTTTCCTCTCTTTTATATCGAGCTTCCTTCCGGTTTGTAGG
>JBIKYI010000210.1:0-5704 GCA_044355355.1 Limnothrix sp.
GTCCTGGCGCTGTTGTTTGTGGTGGGCGACTCTGCCTGCGACGAGGGGGTTTTCGAGGGAGGGCAGGGGCAGGGTGGCGATCGCCATGAGTTGGGGCAGGGGGAAGGCTAGGGTTTGTCCGTAGAATAAGGGGTTGGTCAGCGATCGCCAAAAATCCCAACCGCAGATCAAGATGCTATCGGCTTGGGGCTTGGGATTTTCCACGGTGACGCAACTGCCAAATTCAGCGGCGAGGGCGGCGGCAATCTGGGCTTGGAGGGGGCGATCGTTAATCAGCAAAACCACTGGGTGCGAGGGATCCCGGCGACGATGGATTATGGACAGCAATTCATCAAGGAGTTGTCCCTGGAATTCTGGGGTGTTGGGTAGAGGTAGACGTTTTTCGGGTAGGTAAATTTGGGTTTGGTGTTGGTGACGGGGCGGCGTAAATTGCACACAGGTAATGTCTTCATCCAAGCCGATTTGCTCGCGGAATGTGGTTGCTTCCTTCTCAGCATCGAGGAAACCACCGATAAATAAGGTCGCCTGTTTTTGCCACAGGGGGGTTAAACATTGCGCCAGGTTTTGCGGGGCAACATGGAGGGTAAAGCGGTTCGTTTGGCGATCGAGCATTGCCCAACAGAGGGGCGCGTTTTCAGCTAAATTCAGGGTTTGGGCGAATTTTTGCCAGGGTAACGGTAGGTTTGGTAATGGCAGACATGTTTGCAATAGGGCGAGGTCTTCGGGTTGGAGCAGGGCGCATTGGTAGGGGTTGGGCGATCGCCGGAATAGTTGCGCCTTAAGTTGATTGTATTGGGCTTGAATCAGGATTTTGTGGGGCGGATTTTGGGTCTGTAATGTTTCCCAATCTGCCAAGTTTAGATCACAACGCCAATAATCCTGGAGCCATTGCCAGAGGTCATCCACTGGATTCAAAATTGTGGTGACGGGAGCCGTGGGGCGATCGCCAAACATTGCCGCCAACCAATGCCCCGGACTGATGAGAGTAATACCCGTCGGCTGTTCAGGATAGGTCGTCACACAGGCGATCGGGCGATCGGTTTGCAATAATGCTTGGAGACGGGGAATTTCTGTCGTCACCAGCCATTGCTGTAAACCCGGTGGCGTAACGATCATCACCGGATCTTCGCCTAATAATGCCGGAGTCAGGTAGCTCAGGGCATAGTCCCCCACTCCCGTCCGCGTTTGGATCAGCGCCGATCGCCCCAACCGTAAACCCCTTGCCACGAGTCGCGCTAAGGTTAAATGGTGTTGCCAATGTTCCCCGTCTGCCTGGCGGGTGAGTTGACGTAATTTTTGGTGTACCTGAGCCTCGATAATGGACAAAATCTCCCCTCAAATGATTGACCAGTCTAAGAATCTGGAGGTTGTGGGCATGAACCAATCACAATCTAGCCTCCGTCAATATCTTCTGTCGAAACGGCGATCGCTGTCGAATGAAGCTTGGCGCATTGCCAGTGATCAGCTTTGTCACAACCTGCGCAATTTTGCACTATTCCAGGCTGCCACTACGATCCTCAGTTATTATTCCCATCGCCAGGAACCGGATTTATCTGGGCTGTTTTCTCTCGAAAAAACCTGGGGCTTACCCCGCTGTGTCAGTAAGGATCTAAAAGAATTGGCTTGGCATCATTACCAACCGGGCGATCGCCTGATCTCCGGTCAATTTGGCATCACCGAACCCCATCCCGATTTACCTTTGATTAATCTCGCTCACCTAGACTTAATCCTTGTGCCTGCGGTGGGTTGTACAAAAAAGGGCGATCGCCTTGGCTATGGTGGCGGTTTCTATGATCGATTTTTCGCCAGTCTAACCCGACCTGTCACCACCATCGGTATCGTTTTCGAATGTTGTCTAACGGAACAATTACCGAGCGATCCCTGGGATATTGCCCTCGACTATGTTTGCACAGAGAAAAATATTTATTCCCGCCATTCCCAATGACCTTTCCCACCGTTGAATTACGCGCCGCCAAAATTCCTAAACTGGGCTGGTTAGCCGTCCATTGCTGGTTTGTCGTGGTGCGGGATACGGAAAAAACCCGCTGGGAAATTTGGCAAACCCGCGCCCTGCGATCGCCGAGTTGGGGACATCTCCATAAAAATCTCATGCCCAGTCATTGCGGTGTTGGTAATGGCGCAAGTTGGATTATCAAAACTTGGGCAAACGAAGAGGCACAACACCTCGCCAACATCATCGAGCAAAGCCCGGACATTTACCCCCATAACTATTGCTACCGTTATGTACCGGGACCCAATAGCAATACCTATGTCCGTTGGATTTTGCGACGCGCCGATCTCCATTACCCCCTAGGACGTAAGGCGATCGGACAGAATTATGTGCATTTTTCTGGGGACAAATCGCCGGAATTAAATCGACATAGTTATTCTGGATAGGACTGAAACATCTGAAAGCCAAAACCTTGCCCGATGAAATTTAGCAGGTCAATACCAAATTAATCAAAAAAAATCTGAGTAGCACAAGTCGTTTATTTATTGATTTGGTCTTAATGGGGATTTTAAGTCTCTCTAGGCGACTTGATGATAATCATGAAAACTGATTTGGAGATGTGGAAGACAACGGCGCGACCAAAATGCAGTTAGAGTTCCCATATTAATTTGGAATTCTTGACTGATTTCTTGGAATGTTTCCCCGTTTAATCGACGGTGTAGTACTTCTGCTAAGTTGGCTTGGGGATAACGGCGAGGATGAATTTTACGATAGAAACATTGTGGATCTTGGATGATTTCTCGGAGGCGATCGCCTAGTTCGTTTTGCATCAGGCTTTCCCAGTGATCAGTTGGATCTGAAATCAGTTCAATGTGTGTGGTTCTACTTTCCGATGAAATCAGACTGTCAAGGGATAAAAGTTGGGGATTTTTTCGATAGTAATCGACTGCTTTGTTGTGGGCAATACGGTAGAGACGACGCACATAAAATTGACGAATTACCGTTGCATTGTCTAAATTAAATTCGTAGCCTTTGCTTGGTAACAGTTGAATAAACTGTAGAATGTTTACAGGATTAATTGTTGCTAATGTTTCAGCCCATTGTTCCTCTTTTTCTGGGCTTGGGTTTAGGCAATAATGCGGTAGAAGCTTTACAATAACTAACCCGAAGGCATTCGTGAGAGATTTTAGTTTCACCTGATCTGCTTGATTATCCTGAATCAAGATCAATAGCTGCATGAACTGTTGATCGAGGGAATGCTTTTTTAAGAGGGAGTATTCCATGTCTGTTTTAATAATGCTTGATGTATGCAAAATTTAGCTTCTAATTATTTTTACGACAAGCATTTTTTAGCTCGATTTATAGCCCCATTGGTTCATGGTTTAATTCACAAATATGAGTTTTATGAATTGAGCCAATTTCTTTGAAAAAATGAGCCAAATAAAGCAGTATTTGACTGGAATTGAGCTATGATTTGAGCTATCGTTCTGGTCATCTAATGGGCTATTGCTCAACTTGTATCGGCTGCAATTATGGAAAAATTGAGAATTTCTAAGGATGATTTAAAAAATGTCGTGGAGCCGCTGGCTAAGGCGAAGGGCTGGAAGCGGCAAGATCAAGCATGGGCAATGCAGGCAACAGTATCGATCGCCAATTTGAAGCGTTTTTGGAGTAGTACGCCGATCAGTGAGGATCATGTTGCGAAGATTTGTCTGGCTGTTGGTCTGGAGGATTATCGGGCGATCGCCATTGTGGGTGAGGCTGACAGCGTTTCGTCTAGTGCTAGTTTGCCGGAGCCAAAAACAAATTGGTTCGCTTTTGATGAGGGTTGTGTGGGACGCGATCGCCTTGTGGATGATTTGCGCGATCGCCTAAAAACGGTACGAATTTTGGGTTTGGTGGGGCTGACGGGGATTGGTAAAACGGCGTTGGCGGAACGGCTGGCACAGGATACGCAAGAACAGTGGGGGAAAATTCTGCGGGTCAATTTTGATGATGTAGAGAAATGCAAAGATTTTTACACGGTGGCGATCGCCTTGCTGGAGGGGTTGGGGGCAGTGATCTCGCCGGAGGATCGTAAAGATCCGGAACAATTGAGGAACTGGCTCATTGGCTTTGAATCGACATTTGGTGATGTTCGACTCGATGGAAAATATTTTGCAGGGCAATATTGATGAGGGTTGGAGCGGGTTTACGGATGGGGAATGGCAACGATTTTTTGATCGGATTTTAACCATCGAAAATTTTGCGAGTTGTATTCTGCTGACTTCTCAGGATTTACCTGTGCAAATTGAACAAACGGGGGCAAGGTATCCGCGTTTTTGGTATCGGCGAGGCTTGCAGGGTTTGGCTGAGGCGGAATGTTTACAACTTTTTCGGCAGGCGGGTTTTGAGCTTGAGGAAGATTCCCTTGCTCTGCAATATATTCAGCGGCTCGGCAAGGTTTATGAGGGACACCCGTTAGCTTTGAGGGCGATCGCCGGAGAGATGGGAGATCATCCTTTTTATGGGGATATTCTCAGTTATTGGGATCAATATGGTCAGGAAATTGAGGCGGTAGAACGGATGCTGGAAGAGGCGAAAACTACTGCGGCTTCCCGTGATGATCATGTGCCTTTGGCGTATATGACGAAAGCTCTTTATCATCGTGTGCGATCGCGTTTAGAAAAGACGTTTGAGCGGCTGAAAATTGAGGTTCCTTTTGCTTACTTATTGCTATGTGAAGGATCGATGTATCGCTGTGCTGTGCCGATGGGTTGGTGGTTGATGCACTTTGATACTTGGGATGATTTGCCGACGGGTTGGACAAAGGAAAATAGTCGCCGCACGTTGGATGTTTTGCGCGATCGCTATCTCGTTGAGGATGAAGCGGGAGGAAAGTTACGGCTACATTCTCTGATTCGGAGTATTGCTTTAGAACGTTTCAAAAAGGAGTTTGATGATGATGGTGATGTCTTACCTTTTAGTGCAGCCTGATGTAATCTTAAAGACTATTGAATTAGACGCAAATCGGCTAAAAAAATCATCGATTTCGCGTTTCAAGCGTCGTTTCTATGATGTAGTGATCCGTTGGTTGACAGCCTACGAAACAGATTCTACTTCGTCTGATACAGAACGATTACAAGGTTATCTTCAGGCATTTATGATGCTGTGTGATATTCGTGATTTTGAGCGGGCAAAAGCATTACTTTTACTGCCTATTGACGATCAGAAAACCTTACATGAGTATTTCGGCAAGTTGGGTTTATATATCGAGCAATGTCAACTGTATGAAGCATTACTAGATAAATTTGATAATCGCTTTGATTGCTTTTTATTAAATGGTTTGGGCTGGGCATATGGGAATTTAGGAAAAACAGATAGAGCATTATTATCCCATCAACAGGAATTAGAGATTGCTCAAAAATTAGGTAACGATGATCTTAAAATAAATGCCTATGAGGGATTAGGGCGAATTTATAGTAGAAATTTAGCGAAGCCAAAAGAAGGCAAATATTGCTATGATAAAATGTTCGACATCTCTCTAAAAACTGGCAACATTAAAAAGCAAATATTAGCATTAATTGGTCAGAGTCATATACGTTATCTTTTAGGCAAATACAATCGAAGCATTTCCTTCTGTGAACAAGCTTTTGAGTTAGCGGGAAATTTAAATAATCGCCAATTCAAGTATGAAGTGCAACAGGTTCTGATGATGACAGCAAGAATACTTCACTCGGAGTGCGATAGTCAAGCGATTTTCTTGGTCGATTA
>JBIKYI010000212.1:0-5671 GCA_044355355.1 Limnothrix sp.
GAGACTTTTTGCCCGTTTTTCCACGCTTCTAAGCCAATTTTTTGCCTCCTGCTGGTTAAAGTTGGTGAACTCATCCCCCAGCCGGAGATGTTGGTGAATTTCCCCATGGTGTTGGTGGGTAAAGGAAATTTCGACATCGTAATCCACACAGCCGCCCAGGAACAGAACACAGGCTAAGCAAATGGCAAAAAATCGGGCTAGGGGTTTCACAGGCATCATGGCTCGCACAACGGGGAAAATCAGATATCAGATATCAGACATCAGTTTGGTTCGATGGGCATTATGGCTCGCACGGTGGGGAGGAGGGTAATGCTTTTGTTATTCGGAATATGTTTGGAACTCTATGGGAATTTTAAACCTCACGGGACGCAACGCCTAATTCGCCGAATAACATTGAGGGCATTAGGGCACTCCCGCCAATCCATTCGCAGGTGTTGCTGAGGTCGATGAGGCGATCAAAGGCTTCAAAAATGCTGCCTGCCACCATTGTATTTTTGAGGCGACCGACGATTTCACCGTTTTCAACTTTATAGCCGAGGTCGAGGTTGACGGAAAATTCTCCGGCTAATTGGTTGGACTGTCCTGCCCCCAAGACTTGATCGACGATTACGCCTTCTTTCATGCCCTTGATCAGTTCGGCGAGGGGTGTTTTGCCTGGAGCCATGCAGAAATTCACCATGTCGGGGTTGGGACGGGATAGACCGCCTCGGAAACCGTTGCCCTGGGCTGTAGCATTGCCCCGCGCTGCCCATTGGCGATCCCAATAAAATTGCTTGACTATGCCATTTTCGATAAAGGTTTTTTTGCTGGTGGCTGTCCCTTCGTCGTCAAAGGCGCAGGCGGATACGCCGATCGCCGGATCTTCATAAATGGTTAGGCGATCGCCAAAGAGTTGTTCGCCTAATTTGCCAGCGAGGGGCGAGGCTTTTTGCACTACGACTTGACCGGAAAAGATGGTATCAAATAAGCCCCCAATGGTACTCATGGCTGCCCTGGGCGTAAATAACACGGGATACTTACCACTGGCGATCGCCGCTGTTTTTTCCGCGTTGGTATATTTCTCGATCACCGTTGCCAGAATTTTGTCATAATCCGGCTCCCCATCCTTCGCCACATCGTAACCATAGGCATTGAGGAAATCTTCCCCCTGGACGAGGTTACCGCTCAGGCTGGCACTGACCATTTTGCTGTTGCGTTCACCATAAACGCCGCCAGTGGTCGCCAATTTGGTTTGCCCAGACCGGATATGAAACCCTGCACTCACCAGGATCTCGTTATTGTAGGCACGGACTTTTTCAATTAATTCTTCGCCAATGGTGACCAGTTTGGCAGTGGTGGGCAATTCGTAATCGCTCGCGGCTTCTACTTCCTGGAAATTTTGAGCAAATTCAAAATCAACGGGGTCACCAATTTCCGCCGTTTGGATTGCCGCATCGACCACATCTTCCAGGCGTGTGAGATCGGTGGCACTGGCAAAACCCAGTTTCCCATCCACCACGACCCGCAGGGCAACCCCTTGAGTCGCTTTCGTTTCGAGGGATTTGAGGCGATTATTCTCGAAATCGATGGGGGTGTCTCGGCTACTGCGATAGTAAACTTCCGCTTCGATGCCTTTCTGTTTGGCGAGGTCTAGGATTTGCTCGACTACCATAAATTTTTCGGTAAATATTTCAGTGAATGTTTTGGTGATATGGGCTGCCCACCATTGTAGAAGATTATGAATTTCCCGATGGGCGATCGCCAAGATTGATGTTCATGTCTGACCAGCAATTCAATGTTTCCATGTTTTATTCAAAACTTGATACAAGTAATCATTAGGCAAAAATTAGCTAAAACAACACATTTAAATTGCAAAATCATATAAAGATTCCAAAGAGATTTTGTGAGAATCAAACGATAGAGCTTGGGGATCATGTCAAGCATGAAATTTATGGATTTTCTTCATATTATTTTAGGCTTGCAAATAAATTTTGATGTTGTGATTTTTATTTTAGAAATGGTATTTAAAATAATTTTTTAAATGGTGTTTAAAGTTTTTATGGGGAAGATTGGGTTAAACTCTTTTGGAAAGATTTGCTTACCTAAGGAAAAATGCTGACTGAAAATCCGACCTCTGCTCCCCCAACAGCCAACCGCAAAAAACTTTGGTTCGCGGCGATTAAACCTCCCATCTATACCGTGGCAGTAACCCCGATTATCGTCACGACGGCGGCTGCCTATGGGGAATGGGGCGTTTTTGATGGGCTGAGGTTTGGGCTGTTTTTGGTGGCAGCGATTTGTCTGATTGCCTGGATGAATCTCAGTAATGATGTGTTTGATTCGGATACGGGTATTGATGTCAATAAGGCTTCGTCGGTGGTGAATCTGACGGGTAAGCGTAATCTGGTGCTGGCGATCGCCCTTGGTTTTCTGGCATTGGGGGGTGGCTGTATTGTCCTGATTAGTTATCTCCAGCAGGATTGGACGGTGCTGGGCTTGCTGACCCTGGCGACGGCGATCGCCTATACCTACCAGGGACCACCTTTTCGTTTGGGCTATCTCGGTATTGGTGAATTTGTCTGTTTTATTGCCTATGTAATTACAGGTTTAGGTGTGTTTTATAGTCAGGCAGCAACGATGAGTTGGTATGGTGTTTATGCTGCTGTTTGGGTTGCCTTGACCACCAGTATTATTTTATTTTGCTCCCATTTTCACCAGGTAGAAGATGACCTTGCGGCAGGTAAAAAATCCCCGATTGTTCGCCTCGGAACCTATCGGGGATCGCAGGTTTTAACTTACAGTTTTCTGGGGGTTTTGGGTTTAACCTGTGGTCTAATTGCCTTCGGTATTTGGTCACCTTGGATGTTGATCACCTTCGGCAGTGCCCCCTTTGCGTTAGGTTTAATTAATCATGTCCGTGCCTACCATGATCAACCGGAAAAAGTCAGCAATGCTAAATTTTTCGCGGTAAATTTTCATTTTGTGAGCGGTGTTTTATTGGCGATCACCTACATTTTATCCCACTATGATCTGGCATTTTTAAGCGTTACTGGTGGCACATATTAAGCACAACAATTAACGATAATTATTAAACTGAATCGGCATCGGAAAATCCATGTCTCGGATCGCTTGCATTACCTCTTGGAGATCATCCTTGGACTTCGCGGAAATCCTTACTGCGTCCCCTTGAATGGCAGCCTGAACTTTCTTGAAATCAGTCTTAACCATCTTCGTGATTATCTTGGCATCATCCTTAGAAATGCCACGACGCAGCTTGATTAACTGGCGAATTCTGCCGCCACTGGCTGATTCGGGATCGCCATAGTCGAACAACTTAGCTGAAAGACCCCGTTTAATGGCTTTTGTCACCAAAATATCTTGTACCGCAGTTAACGTAAAATCACTGCTCGTATTGATTGTGATGGAATCGTCGCTGAGTTCAATGGTTGTTTTTGTGTCCTTTAGGTCATAACGAGTTTTAATATCTCGCAGGGCTTGGTCAATTGTATTAACTAACTCTTGGCGATCGAAATCGCTAACAACATCAAACGAACTTGTAGAAGCCATAAACCAAAAATATCAATGAAGTGTTAATTGTAAGCTAAATAATAACTCAAGTTGCTACCCACTATACAACCGTCTGATGTTGTCTGATCGATATCTCTTGGTGCTTGGTTACATATTTAAATCTAATTTTTTAGGATTTGACTCACAAAATGTAAACTGGCAATTATTATGCTTCAGCGGTTTGATGTTGTTCCAGCCAATCAATGAGTAGAAATTTAAGGTAATCGAGTTTTTGTAGGTATTGTTTAGTCAAAGGTAGAGCGGGGTTTTCTGAAAAATAAAGTTCTGCAAGGGAAGGGATTTCAAAAATTGGAGTATTCTTTAAAAAATCTAAGGCTTTTGTTTTGTGATTGATGGAACTTTGGATTTTGATTTGGCTGGCATAACCGCGTAAATCTGTGGTTAAAAGCTCGATTTCTTCAATAATCGACAGTTCTTCATCGTTGCGTGGAAAAGATTGATTGATGACAGGAATTTCTTGTTGCAAGGATTGATAATCTTGGGTTAGCTGTTCTAATAAAACAGTGATCTTTTGTTGGGCTTTTTCTGGATTAGCTAGAGTGACGGTATTAGACATCGGGGTTTACTCCGTAGGTGACTATTTTTTCATTGCCAAATTCATCGATACGAACAATTAGGTATTCGTTATTTTTTCGGTACACTGCGGAATCATCATTTCGATAGCCTTGTTTGGGAATTCTAATGGCTCGTTTTTTATTGAAGTTATGGGCTTTGCGTAAAAGTTAAAGGGGGTCAATTTGTTTACGTTTAGCATGATCAAGAATGTTATGGGATATGCTCAAGTAAGTTGCGGCTGTCCATTCTGGTAAATAGCTTTTGATTTCTTCAATTTCTATTAGTGAATGATTTTCACAAAGCTTTTTTAAAAAAGGATTATTAATCATCATTTCTGATTTTTCTTCTTACATTTGGTACATTTTTTTTAATTCTTTCCAGGGCAAAAGCATAGTTTTTTGAATTTCAGACTCAGTTGTTTTTGTGACAGAACCATCAACATTAATTAAGTCCCAAAGAAATACATTTCCCCTGTAATAATATTGTAGTTTTTCTTTTTGTTTTTGACTAAGTTGCCAATCATGTCCGATGTCTCTATATCGAATAGAAATATCACGGATTTTATTGACAAAATCATCTCCTTGTTTATGCCAAAATAAAATGAATTGCGCCCAGCCAGATGATTGAAATATAGCAAGATCTTCTACTTTTAATTCTTGGGACATACCCAAATGAGAAAATTTTTCAAACTTTATTTTTTGAGCTAGGGTATGGGCTTGAGTAATCGAAACGATAAAATCATGTAGAGTAGAACGTTCAATATTGCTTGCAAACTTGAGAGATATCATAAGAACATAATCTAGATTAATATAGTCATCAACTTGATTGAATTCTAATTCATCAAGAGCAAAATTTAATTTTGAATCACAAATTCTAGCAAACTTAAATGATGAAAAATGGGAGATTTTCTCATCTAAAATACTTTGGAATTCGTCTATATCGAAATAATTTTCTAAAATTTCTAATGATTGAGTTGTCTGTAAGTAATCTGAATATTCATCATCTAAATCTTCACTTTCTATTGATATTTCATCATCAAATAAATCAACATAATTTTCTAAGTTTGTATCTAAGGGATTTATCGCTAAGTGTATTTGTTCTAGCTCTAAATAAAAAGCTCTCATTGCGATTGGTAAATAAGCTACGCTTAATGATGCTTGCTTTTTGAATATGTGAATTAGAATTTTTTGGATTTTTCTATCGTTTGAAACTGATCTATCAATCGCTCTTTTTATAAGACGTATTAACCTATCTGAGGGTTGCTGAGATTTAACCACTTGAAGAATAATTTTATTCCATCTTGGATTTGCAATTTTCTGTTCTAGTTGAGAAGGTTTTAACTTCATCAACCATTCACTAGTGAAATGCTCCTGAAAGGTAAGATGGGAGAATGACCAAAGCCCATCCGCTCTTTCAATTAACAAACCGCCAATTCAAGTATGAAGTGCAACAGCTAGGGTCTTTCTGAAGAGGGACTCATAAGGATATTCTGATGTTAAGTAAAACAATAAGAAATCCCTATGAGTTACACCCATTTTAGCATCTCAGA
>JBIKYI010000213.1:0-5670 GCA_044355355.1 Limnothrix sp.
CCATTATGGGTGGACCCCACGACTCCGGCACAACCTACCGCCCTGGTACTCGCTTTGGTCCCCAAGGTATCCGCCGCATTTCTGCCCTCTATACCCCCTATAACTTCGAGATGGGCATTGATCTGCGCGAACAAATTACCCTCTGCGATGTGGGGGATGTCTTCACCATTCCCGCCAACAACGAAAAATCCTTTGACCAAATTTCCAAAGGCGTTGCCCATGTGTTTAGCTCTGGCGCATTCCCGATTATTCTCGGCGGTGACCACTCCATCGGTTTCCCAACGGTACGGGGCGTTTGTCGGCATCTCGGCGATAAAAAAGTCGGCATTATCCACTTTGATCGCCATGTAGACACCCAAGAAACCGACCTCGATGAACGGATGCATACCTGTCCTTGGTTCCACGCGACGAACATGGCAAATGCCCCCGCGAAAAACCTTGTCCAGCTTGGGATTGGCGGTTGGCAAGTGCCGCGCCAAGGCGTAAAAGTTTGCCGGGAACGCGCCACCAACATTTTGACCGTCACCGATATTGTCGAAAGGGGTATTGATGCCGCCGTCGATTTTGCCGTTGAACGTGCCATGGATGGGACAGATTGCGTTTACATCAGTTTCGATATTGATTGCATTGACGCAGGTTTTGTCCCCGGCACTGGCTGGCCAGAACCCGGTGGTTTATTGCCCCGTGAAGCCTTGGCTCTCCTCGGTAAGATTGTGCAACGGGTTCCTGTCTGTGGTCTGGAGGTGGTGGAAGTTTCACCGCCCTATGATGTGAGTGATATGACTTCCCTGATGGCGACGCGGGTAATTTGCGATACGATGGCGAACCTCGTTCTGTCTGGTCAACTGCCCCGCAAGGAAAAAGCCTCTTATATTCATGCTGAAGCCAATATGAATGTGGATGCGCCTTGGGAATAATTGTTTTTGCAGTTTGGTGCAGTGTTATTTGAGCAGCAATCAGTACTAAGAGCAATTGTTTTTTTGGCGGCGATCGCCAACCATGGAGCCGATCTTTGGATGGTTTTATGGTTGGGGTTTTTTGTCTGATTTTGGTGCGGCAGGATGGCGGGAATTCGTTCACCAGCAAGTGATGAAAATGCTTTTAAAGGTGTTTTTTGCTACAGACGAGGGGGCTATTTTTTTTCTATCTTCAGGGGAGTTTAAGCTAGCCCAAACCATTGCGATTTAATGATCTGTGCGGATTTTCCCGTAATTTATTCCACATTGTCGGCGATCGCCATTGCGGAGAGGGTTTTACCCCTATTTGGACTGGTCAATGTCGAGCGGTGTGAATTGTGGCATCGGGGTTTGAGTGATATTTATTTGGTGCATACCCCCGGTGGTTTGTATGTGTTGCGCATTTCCCACAACCATTGGCGATCGCAAACCGAGATTTATTTTGAGCTAGATTTTCTCAATTTTTTAGCAGCGAAGGACATTCCCGTGGCAGCGCCCCTACCGACTAAAGAGGGGGATTTTGCCATCGAAATTAAAGCCCCTGAGGGCGATCGCTATGCGACCCTCTTTCCCTTTGCGCCCGGTGGCATTGCCCTGGGAGGATGGACAGTGGAACAAAGTCGGCAACTAGGGGAAGTAGTCGCCCAAATCCATCTGGTGAGCCAAGAATTTTGCTGTGTACATCCTCGCCAACCCTTGAATCTCGACTATTTGCTCGATGAATCGATGGAGATGATTTTGCCCTTTTTTGGCGATCGCCCTAAGGACTTACATTTTCTCCAGGAAGCCACCTGGAAGATTCGAGACAAATTAGCCGAATTCTCCCAAGAAAGTCCTTTTTGGTCAGTCTGCTGGGGAGATGCCCACAGCGGCAATGTCCATTTCACCGCCGATCAAAAACTAACCCTGTTCGACTTTGACCAATGTGGCTATGGTTGGCGAGCCTTTGAAATTGGCAAATTTTTCCAAGCTGCCCTCAGTACCGGGATGCGTCGCAATGTCCGGGAGGCTTTCGTCCTTGGTTATAATTCCCAGACAACCTTTACCTCCGAAGAGGAAAATGCGCTCCAATTCCTCACCCAACTTGCCTATATTTGGTCATGGAGAATTAGCTTGCAAAATATTTTGTTATTCAATAACAGCCAACTTGATCATCATTATCTAACCCAACGTCTAGAGCGTCTAAAAGCGCTTTGTACACCCGATTGGCAGTTATTTTAGAACTCTATTGGTGTGGTGTTTTGATCTTACTCCATGGCTAAGAATGGGTAAGAATAACTATTCAATATCGGGCAAATGATTACCCCCAGGGGCGATCGCCCCACAGGTCGAATCGCTTTAAAATTCCGTAGTATGAGTTAAAAATTATTTAACCATTACGTATTAATACCGTGGTCACTGATCCATAAATCCATTAACTTGGTGCATGAGAAAGAAATTGTTGCTCAAGTCCCTATGGTGTCCAAAAGATACTTGGGACTTTTTAGTTTTTGTGGTTTCAATTGTTTGTTTTTACCTGCACAGTGGGACGGTAATATTGAACAATAGAGAGGCATTAAGGAGACACGAAGACAATAATTAGGAATAGTAAAGAAGCTTGAGTGGTAAATAAATGGGCGCAATATTCTTTCAATCAAGTTTTAAGCAAAAAGTTTTGATCGAGAGCTTTTAATCGAGAAAGCCTGCTCAAACAATCTCATCTTATTTGCCCAGCATTTTTCTCAATAGCTGAGGATTGTCAAGCAAAATTATTAGATGAGTTATTAGATGGGTACCAAAAGTGACGTGAAAAGAAGGGGAGATCCTTAAGCCGAAATATTTTCTTCCCACTTACGGGGTTCTGCGGCACGGCGGATATTGCGCCAAATTTGGGTGGCGGCAAGGGTTCCATCTGCCACGGCGATCGATACTTGGTTTAAGCCTTGCTTGAGATCGCCCAGGGCAAAAATGCGATCATGGCTGGTTTTGCACATATCGTTGGTCACTAAGTTTTCGCCATCCCATTCCAAACCGTCAATCCCTTTCAGGTAATGGTTGTAGTAGATCGAACCCATGTTAATCAAGCCTGTTGTTGCTTCGACAATAGTGCCGTCCTCTAGCTCAATGCCGCTCATTTTGTGGTTTTCGCCGTGGATTTTGACGATTTTTTGTTGGTAGAGGGGATAGCCATGGGCAGCGAGTTTGGCTTTCATTTCGTCGCTGACTTCATCGACTAAACCATGGGTGAGAACGGAGATGTAGGGGGTAAACCAGTTGAGGACGAAGGCGGCATTCATTTGTCCTTCGGTGGCAGCGATGAGGACGGCTTTTTGATCCCACATATCGAAGCCATCGCAGATCATGCAGACATGGAGGGTGTAGCCTGCGTAATCGTAGATGTTTTGCATATCGTCGGTTTCGGGCAGTTTGTCGATGATGCCGGATGCTGCGATGACGTATTTGCTGCGGAATACGGGGTAAATGCTGTCATTTTTGCCGACTTTGACTTTGACGGCGAAGGTCTCTCCTTCATCGGTGACTTCTTCGACGTAGCCCCTGAGGTGATCTGCGCCCCATTCGATCGCCTGTTTAGTGCTTTGGTTGAGGATGTCCCGTCCTGGGGTGTCGGGGGCTAAACCGACATAGTTGCGTAAATCTTGCATCCAGAGCGATCGCCCCTTGCCTTTTTCCACGATGAGGCACTTGAGACCATAACGGGCAAGATAAATCGCGGCGGATAAGCCCCCCATCCCACCACCGACCACAATGGCATCATAGACAGTATCTAAACGGCTCTCAAGATTTTTGCTGGAAAGTTTCATGGCTCATTCCCCCATGCTGCGGCAATGGTGATAGGACATTACAAAGACGTTTAACAAAGGCGCTTAATCAAGCATAAAAAAAGCAAAGAAGGCGATCGCCGCCCCCCTTGCCTCTAGATGGAAAGAAATTCAAGTAACTAAGTAGCGACAGCGCCAATTAGCCAACAAACTCTTTAACAGGTGCAGATACACCAGGAGCAGACTCACCCTTGAGGTAAGCAAGCATGGTGTCAGCATCAGAAACTTCAAAAGGATCAGTGGGGCAGTTGTCAGAGAAATCAGGCTCGACAAACATCTTTTCGATTTCGCCATCATTAACGAGCATGGAATAGCGCCAAGAACGCATACCAAAACCAATGTTGGACTTGTCAACGAGCATACCCATCTTACGAGTGAACTCACCGTTACCATCGGGAAGGAGGAAAACCTTATCCGCACCGATTTCCTTGCCCCACTTGAACATCACAAACGCATCATTTACAGAAACACAAATGATGGCATCAACGCCTTGGGCTTGGAACTCGCTGTAAAGCTCTTCGTAGCGGGGGAGGTGGTTAGAGGAACAGGTGGGCGTGAAGGCACCAGGGAGAGAGAAAACAACAACTTTCTTGCCACCGAAAATATCAGCAGTGGTCTTGTCTTCCCAACGATAAGGGTTAGGGCCGTCTACGGATTCGTCGCGTACACGGGTTTTAAATACTACGTCAGGTACTTTAGCCATGTTGACCTCTTGAATGGTTTGATAACAGTTTAAGTAAAAGTTGATAAAAGCTTGATGCTCTACTGCAAAGTAGAATAATTCTTATTTAGGAATAAGTCAAGTATAATTCTTGGGCTTGCTCCCTGGGGTAAATATGTCATGGGATGTTGCGTTCTTTGAAATGTAGCTCAGGTGTCTTTTCAATTTTCTGTTGGGGGTGTTAAGTTAAGATTCGAACTGAGTAAGTCAGCTTAGTCTAAGGTGCATAGCCTTAGAGCGGGGGAACCACTTTACCTCTGGTTATTTCTATTGGTAAATCTTTTGGGGCGTATTCTCTGGCATTAATGGAGAAAGGACATCTTCCAGTCCTAGCCCGTCAGCTAACCTCGTCAGCATTGGGGGAAGACTGAAAAAATTGGCGATCGCCTTCATGCCTTGCGGGTGGGTTGTCAGTTTAATCAGAATTCTAGCTTTTGACTATCAGTTGCCTATACCCATCGTTAGAACATAGGTACAACGACAATGACTGTTTTTTTTAGTTTGGCGTTAAGCGTCAAGCGTTCTTTTTGGGCATCTGTGCAACGTCTGATGTTCCGGAAGAATGTTGTTTTGCCCATTGTGGGTTTTGCGGGTCTGATTGCGATTTGGTGGGCGATCGCCTTGTTACGCCATGGCATGATGCCTACGCCGCCAGAGGCATTCATGAAAAATCTGGATTTTATTCTCCATCCCTTTTACCGTCGAGGCCCTGGTGATTTGGGGTTAGGTTGGCTATTGTTAGCCAGTTTACAGCGGGTGATTATTGGCTTTTCTTTGGGGGCGATCGTGGCAATTCCCGTAGGAATTTGGATTGGTCTTTCGGAAAATGCCTGGCTGGCGATTAACCCGATTATTCAAGTCCTCAAACCTGTATCACCCTTGGTGTGGCTACCGATCGCCCTTTCGATTTTTAACTCGGCGGAACCCTCGGCGATCTTCGTGATTTTTATTACTTCCCTGTGGTCAACGATCATGAACACAGCCGAAGGGGTGGCGAATGTCCCTAAGGATTACCTCGAAGTGGCGCAAATGTTGGAGATGCCTCGCTGGAAACAGCTTGTGCAGGTGATTTTGCCTGCGAGTTTACCCTACATCTTTACGGGGTTGCGCATTAGTTTGGGCATTGCCTGGCTGGTGATCGTGGCGGTAGAAATGCTCACGGGTGGCATCGGCA
>JBIKYI010000214.1:0-5608 GCA_044355355.1 Limnothrix sp.
CAAATATAGATAATCGTTTGCTTTGGTGCAAGGGGCGCAATTTCCCTTAAAGGCGGAAAATAACGGTCTGTTCTAGGTTTTACTGCCAAGAACGGGGTTTCTTGGTTAGGTTGTTTATTTTTGTATGGTTGGTTTGGCGATCACCCCCCGTAATCTTTCCCTAACGAGATTGGAAGGGATTTTGCACCATTGTTTTTGCTACTTTAGCGGCTGCCCGGTCTAAAGCCTCAACTTCGGAGGTGGTGAGCAGCCAACCTAAGGCTCCAGCATTTTCCTGCGCCTGTGCTAAGTTTTTTGCCCCTGGGATGGGGATTGTGCCCTTGCAGATGCACCAATTTAACGCCACCTGGGCGACGGTTTTATTGTGAGTGATCGCCAACTCAGACAAACAGCCCTGTAACTCCCCCATTGTCGGCAAGACCTGCTTAAAAACCCGATTACGCAGTCCCGTCGGTAGCGGTTTATCTACACTGTATTTTCCCGTCAGCAAGCCTAGTGCCAAAGGACTATAGGCAATTAAACGAATCCCCAATTCATCACAAACATCCTTCACAGAGAGCTTTGTGACCGGATCCAGCGACAACAGAGAGTACTGCACCTGCAATGTGGCGATCGGTACACCCCAATCCGCAAACCAACGATGAACCTCCCGCAATCGCTGACCTCCATAATTAGACAGACCCACGCCCTTAACCTGTCCCGACTGATAAAGTGCCGCTAGCCCCCGTAACAAGTTTTTTTCCTGCCAAGGCGCATAGTTTGCCGTTGACCAATGCATTTGTACCAAATCTATCGGGCGTTGCAAGCGTTGAGCAGAAGCTTTACCAGCACGTTGCATGGCTTGAGCCGTAAGTCTCCAGGGATAAGGAGCCAGCTTCGTCGCCAAAATAATTTGATCCTGATTGCGTCCAGCATAGGCCTGGGAAAATTCTCCCAACAAAATTTCACTACGACCGCTGAGGCGACCTGTCCCATAGGAATCTCCCGTGTCAAACAGCGTGATACCACTGGTCACACAGAAATCAAAAACAGCCTTTAATCCTTGATCCATGTCCGGTTGATAGCCCCACAGGAGGCGATTCCCCCAGGCCCATGTTCCACACCCCATTGTTGGCAAAGCAAGCTGCTGCGTCATGTTTGAGAAAAATTTAGAAACTTAGATGAATCAGATTAAGTTGAGCAAATCCCAGAAAAAATCAGACTTGGTATCGAAGCGACCTAGATTAGCGGCTGCGACTAAAGATCTGCCAACAGACAATTAGGGTCACAGTGAAGTAACCGCCGATCACGACCCAATCTTGCCACGGTGAAGAAGACATCGATTTTCCCCTGAATCAAACATAGAGATATAGTTACGGGTTGGAAATTCTAGCATTATCAAAATGTATCTGGCGATCGCCCCTATCAAGATTGCCTAGATCCCTAGACCGAAAACCCTGAAAAATCGTTAGGCGATCGCCATCCACCGAATTTTTAATTTTTGTGACTACACCATGATATGATTGCACGTGGTTTGCGCCGTAATGCATTGTTTAAAACAAAAATTGCAGCCAAACAATCGCGATCAATATACATTGGTCTCCAATCCTACTAAGTGTGAATTCATTTAATTCTCAAGACATTTCCAACGACTCGATAGACTCTGAAACACCATCAGAATCAATCGAGGGCAAAACAGTGACTAATCGATCAATGGACGAGTACTACCTACTCAAGAAATCGATCCTATTAGTTACCCTAGCCATCACAGGAATCATATTTTTCACTGTCTGGTTAGCGTTTTCCCTCAACATCGCGTGCAGTTACCTAGTCGGTGCTGTAGTTGGCATTGTCTACCTGAGAATGTTGGCAAAAGACGTAGAAAAACTCAGTAGTGATAATCAGCGCGTTAGTTCCGGTCGTCTCGCAATATTTGCAGGCATGATCATCCTAGCAACCCGATTAGAACAACTCTCCGTTTTTCCTGTGTTTTTAGGTTTTTTGACTTATAAAATTGCCATCATTGGCTATGTGTTGATTACCAGTTTTATACCAACACAAAACCCAAAAATGAACCATTTACCTTAGCTAGCTTTCTTGCTGAAGAACTGGGGAAAAATCATCGCATGGAAATGCTTTATAGTTTAACAACACTTCAATGGTTTTCCCTTGCAGAATTAGAAGTCGGTAAGCACCTTTATTGGGAAATAGGCGGTCTTCGAGTTCATGGACAGGTCTTTTTGACCTCATGGTTTGTGATTGCCGTTCTACTCGTCGCTTCTTTTCTTGCAAGCAAAAACATCCAAAAAATTCCTAGTGGAATTCAAAATTTCATGGAATATGTTTTGGAATTTTTGCGTGACCTGGCTAAAAACCAGATCGGGGAAAAAGAGTATCGTCCTTGGGTTCCATTTGTCGGTACTTTATTCTTATTTATCTTTGTGTCCAATTGGTCTGGCGCACTGCTCCCCTGGAAACTGATCGGTCTTCCAGAAGGTGAACTTGCAGCACCAACCAACGACATCAACACGACAGTCGCCTTAGCACTGTTAACCTCCCTCGCATATTTTTATGCAGGCTTCAAGAAAAAAGGACTGGGTTACGTTGCAAGATATGTTCAACCGACTATTATCTTGATGCCCATCAACATCCTTGAAGACTTCACCAAGCCTCTCTCCCTAAGCTTCCGTCTATTTGGTAACATCCTCGCAGATGAATTGGTTGTGGGCGTATTGGTTTTATTGGTGCCTTTATTTATACCTGTACCCGTTATGGCTCTTGGTTTATTCACCAGTGCCATCCAAGCCTTGGTATTTGCCACACTAGCCGCTGTCTATATTGGTGAAGCCCTCGAAGATCATCACTAGAAGACTCTAGTTGAGATATTTTGAGCTATTTCAGTTTTTGATCTGAGATTAGGTCTGGTAGTCAAAGTTCCATTCAGAAATCACAAATAAATATGTTTTTCTGGGGCTTTTTCTGTTAATTTTTTTTCTTGGGTATTGTCAAACCCAAAATTTTGTAAACTTTTAAGTAAATTTGGAAGGGAAAAAACATGGATTCTTTAACCGCTGCTGCTTCTGTAATCGCTGCTGCTTTGGCTGTTGGTCTCGCTGCAATTGGTCCTGGTATTGGTCAAGGTAATGCTTCTGGTCAAGCTGTTGCAGGTATTGCGCGTCAACCTGAAGCTGAAGGCAAGATTCGTGGCACACTCCTCTTGACCTTGGCTTTTATGGAATCTCTTACCATCTATGGTCTTGTTGTCGCTCTTATTCTCTTGTTTGCAAACCCCTTTGCATAAGCCGTAGCTGTTTAGGTCGTTTGGCTTAAGCAAATCTAGAAAATCTATTTTTTTATAGATTTAGATTTAGTCAGCGACCTAAATCCCTGTAGCTTAAATCATTAATAAGCTCTAAATATACAAACCATCTAGAGACCCAAATACGGTGGGGTCAAATGATAATGACACACTGGACACTTTTCTTAGCGACCGAAGCAGTCGAAAAAACCGCTGAAGGTGGCCTTTTTGACTTCGATGCCACATTGCCTTTGATGGCGATTCAAATTCTCGTTCTGGCTGCAGTCTTAAACAAGCTTTTTTATAAGCCCATTGGTCAATCCTTGGATGACCGCTCGGATTATATTCGGACTAACTTGTTAGGAGCGAAGGAGCGCCAAGAGAACGCTGATAAGCTTGCTGCGCAATATGAACAGGAGTTACGGGACGTTCGTCGCGAATCTCAACAAGTCATTGCGGCAGCCCAAGCAGAAGCCCAAAAAATCGTGGCGGCAGAGGTAAAATCTGCTCAGGAGCAGGTTTTAGCTGAGCGTGAAAAAGTGGCTCGCGAAATCGAAGAGCAACGTACATCTGCGTTTCAATCCCTCGAAAAGGAAGTTGATTCCCTTAGTCGTCAGATTGCTGACAAGCTCGTGGGTGCTGGGCTTTAACCTAGCGCAATAATGCAGTTGCTAGCGCAACTTTTTTACCAATCAGATGGTTATTCAATCACAGAAATATGTTAAGAAAATAAATTTTAATTAATTGTTATTCTTGGTTATTTTTGGGTTGATCCATTCGTTTTCAGACGTATACACCGTAAGCAAAATAGCGCTGAGGTAGATCGATATCATGGGATTTTTTTCCTATCTAGCCACCTCTTCTGAGCGTGGTTTCCATTTAAATTTTGACATTTTCGAGGCGAATCTAATTAACCTCGCGATTATTGTCGGTCTTCTTTTCGTCTATGGACGGAAATTTATTACGAATCTTTTGGATGAGCGTAAAGCAAGAATTGTTGCTGAGCTAGAAGATGCTGAGTCCAGAATGAAGGATGCCCAGGCAGCTCTCACTAAGGCACAAAAGGATCTTGAGCAGGCACAACTGCAGGCAACTAAAATTCGTGATGAAGCGAAGGTTAATGCAGAAAAAACTAAGGAAGCTGTTTTAGCGAAAGGTCGCGAAGAGGTTGAAAAACTGAAAGCTTCTGCGGTCAAGGAACTTAATAATGAACAGGCGAAGGTTATTGCTGAACTTAAACAGCGTATTGCCCAGCTTGCTCTGGAAAAAGTCGAACTAGAATTACGGTCTAAATTAGATGAGTCTGCTCAGTCTAAATTGATTGATCGTAGTATTGCTCAACTTGGAGGTGGCTCGTGAAAGGCAATGCAATGAGTGCTCAAGTCGCTGAACCCTATGCCAGCGCTCTGATGGATTTGGCTCAGCAGACGAATAAAGTTGATGTATTCGCTGAAAATGCGAGATCTTTTTTGACAGCTTTGGGGAATTCTCCTGAGTTTAGTTCTTTTATTGTCAATCCTCTAATCAAGGCAGATGAGACAAAGGAAGTACTGACGCGCATTTGTCGTGGCGATGCGGATCCGTATTTTCTTAATTTCTTGCTTCTATTGGTTGATCGCCGCCGAGTCGCATTTTTGGCAGGCATTTGTGAACAGTTTCTTGTTTTGCAACGGAAGCTGAATAATATTGTCCTTGCTGATGTGGTTTCTGCGAGTGCTTTAACTCGTTCCCAGGAAGATGCGATCGCCGATCAAGTTAAGGGAATGACGAATGCAAGCTCTGTTGAGCTGAATATTACGACTGATGAGTCTCTCATTGGGGGCGTAATTATTAAAGTTGGCTCACAGGTTTTCGACGCAAGTTTAAAAGGTCAAATCCGCCGGATCAGCATGGGTTTGTTGGGAGCTTAGGCTTTCAAGGGTATGTCCGGGGCAACCCAGACGATGCTTATTTTTTAAATGTCTCAATACACTGTCCCTGAAATTAAACTTTATATAACAGCATAGACATGATTAATATCAGACCTGACGAAATCAGTAGCATTATTCGTCAACAGATTGAGTCCTATGACCAAAAAGTTCAAGTTGATAATGTAGGAACCGTCCTTCAAGTGGGTGACGGCATTGCTCGTATCTATGGTCTTGAGCAAGCGATGTCCGGAGAACTCCTTGAGTTTGAGGATGGCACTGTTGGTATCGCCCTAAACCTCGAAGAGGATAATGTGGGTGCGGTATTGATGGGTGATGGTCGCGACATCCAAGAGGGTAGTAGTGTTAAGGCCACTGGTCGGATTGCGGAAATTCCTGTAGGAGAAGCCATTATCGGTCGTGT
>JBIKYI010000215.1:0-5574 GCA_044355355.1 Limnothrix sp.
CGGGGAGATTCTCGCAGTGGGTACACCAGAGGATCTTGTGCAAGTGGAAAATTCCTATACGGGGCGCTTTTTACAGCCTGTTTTACTTGCCAAAAATTAACTCGCCAAAAGTTAAAGGGCGAAATTCTGGTTAATCTCTTTTAGGGGATGTTGATAGAGATTAAAGCCGCCCTTTTGTCATCCCCTAAGAAGTCTGCCGATGCCGCGACCTCGATTTTGAAAATTCCAGACATTGGTCTACAACAAAATACCCTCCGCTCTACTTATACTCTTCTTGTATCAATTGGGTATTGCGTAGGGATCTATTAAATTTTTAGGCTCAAATCAGATCAAAGACTTGAATTTTAAAAATGTACTTGAAATTTGCTTGAAACTTTTTAAAGTTGGCTAAAATTGACAGTCTAAACTTTACTGGTTTCCTCTAAAGCTCCTTGCATTTTACCGAACCATTCCAACAAACTATCTAATTGTTGCTGGGGTTTGGTTGCACCTAAACCTCTGACGGTCACTTTTTTCGGGGTATAAACAAAGCGGGAATGGAGATGGGCTGGTAATTTTTCCTCTAGGCGTTTCCAGGCGGGTTCTTCCATGGGGGTTTCGAGGCAAATATTTTGTTTCCCTTCTAGTTTGATGCGTGAAAAACCGAGGGATTTTGCCATCATTTTTAACTCGATCACCTGTAAAAGTTGCTCGACGGAACTGGGTAATGTACCGTAACGTTCTGTCCAACCGGAGGCGATTTGTAGGAGTTCTGGGCGGGAATTGGCTTGGGTGATCAGGCGATAGGCATCGAGTTTTTGGTCGGGATCGGTGATGTAGTTACTGGGGATAAAGGCGGTGAGACGTAGATCCACTTGGCAATCGTCCACCTGGGGAATTTCTTGTCCACGGATCTCGCTGATGCATTCCTGCAACATTTCCATGTAGAGTTCAAAGCCGATCGCCTCCATTTGTCCGGATTGTTCTGCGCCGAGGAGATTGCCTACGCCGCGAATTTCCATATCGCGCATGGCTAATTGATAGCCGGAACCGAGTTGGCTAAATTCCTGTAATGCCCGTAACCGTTTCCTTGCCTTCTCTGTGAGTTCGCCTTTACTAGGATAGAGTAACCAGGCATGGGCTTGGATGCCAGACCGTCCGACCCTGCCCCGCAGTTGATACAGTTGGGATAAACCGAATTTTTGGGCATCTTCGACAATGATGGTGTTTACCCTCGGAATATCTAGCCCGGACTCCACAATGGTCGTGCAAAGAAGGATATCCGCTTCGCCATTGTTAAAGGTCAACATGGTCGCTTCGAGGTCGGATTCGTTCATCTGTCCGTGGGCGATCGCCACCCTTGCCGAGGGAATCATTTCCCGCAGTTGCGTCGCAATTTCCTCAATGCCTTCAACGCGGGGAACCACATAAAAAATTTGTCCACCCCGGTCAAGTTCGTTGCGCAGTGCCGTGCGAATCACCTCAGGATTATAGCGAGAGACATGGGTTTGAATCGGACGACGGGATGGCGGCGGTGTCGTAATCAGGCTCATTTCTCGAATGCCGGAGAGGGACATATAGAGGGTTCTGGGAATGGGGGTGGCGGATAAAGTAAGGACATCAACCTTCGTTTTCATTGCCTTAATTTTTTCCTTTTGATTCACCCCAAAACGTTGTTCTTCATCGACTACCAACATACCAAGATCTTTAAATTTCACCTCATTACCTAATAACTGTTGTGTGCCAACAACGATGTCTAATTCGCCCCGTTCTAGTCGATCCATAATATCTTTCCGTTCGGAGGCAGTGCGGAAACGATTTAATAGACCAATGTTGATGGGATAGGGGGAAAATCGTTCCTTAAGGGTGTGATAATGCTGCTGGGTTAAAATCGTGGTCGGTGCTAATAGGGCAACCTGTTTATGACCTCCAGTCACGACTTTAAAAATCGCTCGAATGGCAACTTCTGTTTTACCAAAACCAACATCACCACAGACTAAACGATCCATGGGGCGATCGCTCTCTAGATCCCGCTTGATATCCTGTACTGCCTTGAGTTGATCGGGAGTGGGTTGGTAGGGAAAAGAATCCTCCATCTCCTGTTGCCAAGGCTCATCAGGGGGATAATTTAGCCCCTTCATTTCTGACCGTTGGGCGTAAATCTGAAGCAAATCAACGGCTAACTTCTTAACGGTTTTTCTGACTTTTTCCTTGGTTTTTTCCCAGGTTTTGCCGCCCATTTTATGTAGTTCTGGACGGGCTGTGCCTGCTTGACGGTAGCGAGACAAAGTATCGAGGGAATCAGCAGGAATTCTTAGGGTTCCATCGGCATATTTAATGACTAAATATTCACGGGATTGGAGGGTTTCAATGTTGATAAATTGTCCAACGCCATGGCTTTTGTGGACGACATAATCCCCTGGACGAAGTTTATTAACATCAACGGTTTTGGAGGCTGCTCGCCGCCGTTTTCTCACATAGCCAAAACTGGTGAGGGCATGTTGTCCAAAAAATTCGCGGTCGGTAACAATGGCAATGCGAAAGGTCGGTAAAATAAACCCTTCTAATTCCGCTTGACCTTTGTATTTAAGGGCGATCGCCGTGCCTTGGATTTGGTGTTTATCGATTGCCGGAAAATCCTTAGGATTCGGGATAAACTGTGCCGCGCAATCATGTTCCTGGAGCAGTGACACTGAACGGGAGGGCTGCGCGGAGACGAGCCAAGTATTGTACTTATCGAGGGTGATGGCACTATAAATTTCCCGTTTACCCCGCAAAATTTCCGCTAATTTGCCGAATTGATGGGGGGTGATGGGAATGGGACGACTGGATAAATCGATCGCCTGACCCCCTACCTCTGCCAATTCTTCGAGATACACACAATGGAATTTTTCGATGAGGGCATCTAACGCCGCCTGGGGTTGACAGTGAATTTGGGGCAAGATTTGTGTTGTCTTTTCGCCATTAATCAGTCGCCATTGGGCATCGATCACCTCATAGGTGCGATCGCCATGGGCGAGACATTGCGATTTCTCATCCACTGCCACCAAGGTATTTTCGGGCAAATAATCCAACAACGAAGCCACCTGCTCGAAGGCAACCCCCAAAAACCGTTGCATCCCCTCCGGATAATTCCCCTCTGCCCATTGTTCCAATTCCTCTGCCGTTAAATTGAGCGCCGAGGGATCGGCGATCGCCTGACCAATTAACGGACTAAAATTCGTCGGCGTGAGGCTAATATTCTCTAACCGATCGAGCGATCGCTGCGTATTCGCATCAAACTCACGAATACTCTCCAACTCATCCCCAAAGAAATCCAAACGAATCGGCAACTCCGACGACACCGGAAAAATATCCACAATATCCCCCCGTCTCGTCCATTGCCCCTCCGTCTCCACCAAATTTACCCGTTCATAGCCCAGACGTTCTAACTTTGCCGCAATCCTATCCGTGCTAATCTCATCCCCCTTCGCGAGGGTCAAACAATAATCCGCAAACAAATCCCTCGGCGGCAAATGGGGCTGCAAAGCCTTCTCCGTCGCCACCAACGCCACCCCTTTACTGATGTCTGATGTCTGACCACTGATGGCTGACAACACCTGCATCTGACCCCAGACCATCTCCGACTCCCCATCAAACGCCTCATAGGGAGACATCTCCGAAGTGGGGTAAAACAGCACCTGACCCCATCCCATCGCGTCCAACTGCGCCGCCCAACGTCCCGCTTCCTCTAGGGTGGCACAGACCACCAATAAATTTTTTTCCTGTAATCGGGCAATGCTCGAAGCCACCAAACCCTTTGGCAGACGTGGCATCCCACTTAAGGCGATCGCCCCCCGTTTCTTTAACTTTTGGGTAAACTCCTCAGTTAGGGGGGATCGACTTAGATGGCGAATAACAGAAGCAAAAGTCATAGGGTAGAGATAAAGGAGCGATAGAAGAACAAATTAAACCAACCTCAAACAGGCGATCGCTAACCCTCCAAAAAGCCCCGTTTCCCAGACCCACAGACAAGAATGATTAGACAATAATGATGGAGAATGATGGGACAATTACGCTTGATCTTGGTTTTGTTCAATAAAATCAGTCTGTGTGCCAAAAACTTCAAAAACGCGATCCATATTTGTTAGTTCGAAAAGCATCTGGATCTGCTCATTGACATTACAGAGATACATCGTGCCACTATGCGATCGCACCATTTTGAGTAACAGCACTAGGGAACCCAATCCCGCACTATCCATAAAGGTAATGCCGCTAAAATCAAGTAGAACCTCCTTGTAACCCTCATCCGTCATACTTCTGATGAGATCGTCCCGAAATTCAAGAACCTTGATATTGTCAAAGATTCCAGTAGGTCGAAATGTTTTGATCTTAGCCATAGTTTATTAAGGAGACAGAAAGCTAACCTAAATGATCGAGATGTTGACGTTGAAACTCTTCCTGGTCTGAGAAAATGTCAAATATTTGATCCATACTCGTCAATTCAAACAACATTTGTAGCTGATGATTTAAAGAGCAGAGGTAGAGCTGAGAACCTGCATTCCGAACTTCCTTACGGGCAAGCACAAGAGCGCCCAGACCAGAACTATCCATAAAAGTCACTTGGCTGAAGTCTACAAGTACCATTGATGCTCCGCGAGCCCCTTCGATAATCTGACGACGAAAGCTGGTAGCTTTACTGTTGTCCAAAATATCTGCTGGTTGAACGACAGTGACATTCGGAGACATAGATTAGTAGAGATGGTGAATATAATGCGCTAGTTTCTTAACAATACCAAAACTTGAGCAGATCGGGTGGTTGTGATGGGGCAAAAAATCTTGATCCTGGGAGGTGTCGGGCAGGTGGGACAGTCTGTAGCAAAGGACTTGCTCTGTTTTCACTCGGGTCAGATTACTTTGACGGGGCGTAATAACTTTTATGATTTACAACTTTTAACTCATCCAGCGATAGATTTTCTTCGGTTGGATTTGGCGGATTTTGAGGCTCTTTCCCAGGCGATCGCCACCCATGATCTGATTATTCACTGTGCCGGAGCCTTTCACCATCGGGATGGTAGTGTCCTAAAGGCTTGCATTGCCGCCCAGAAGGATTACATTGATGTGAGCGATCACCGTTGTCTCTACGAAAAAATTAAATCCCTTAAACCGCAGGTCGCCACCGCCGGGATCACAGCCATTTGTAATGCGGGGGTCTTTCCAGGTATTTCTAACAGCATGGTGCGTTTGGGGGTAGAGCAGTTGGATCAACCGGAGCAAATTGAACTCTATTACGGTGTGGCAGGTTCTGGAGGGGCAGGACAAACGGTGATGACCACCACTTTTTTGGGCTTAACGCAACCTTTTACCGTGTGGCAGGGGGGGCAATGGGTGAAGAAGCAACCCTACTCGGAACCACAACAAATTCAATTTGCAGAGCCAATCGGTCGCGCCAATGTCTATTGGTTTGATGTGGCGGAGACTTTCACTTTTGCGGAATCCTTCCCGGTGCAAACGGTAATCACTAAATTTGGCTCTGTGCCAGATATGTATAACCACCTCACCCGTGCCATGACTTTGTTGCCATTTGGGTTGCTGAAAAATCGTCGAGTTATTAAT